>NZ_PENV01000023.1:0-70648 GCF_003144375.1 Proteus genomosp. 4 str. ATCC 51469 | reverse complement strand
TCACGGTGTACTTGAGATTCTGTAGTACGAGCACCAATGGCACCCCAACTCATTAAATCAGCAACGTATTGAGGCGTTATCATATCTAAAAACTCGCCAGCTGTTGGCAAGCCACTATCATTGATGGTTAATAAAAGATTACGAGCAATACGTAAACCTTCATTAATATCAAAGGTATGATCCATATGAGGATCATTAATTAAACCTTTCCAGCCTACTGTTGTACGTGGTTTTTCAAAATAAACACGCATAACAATTTCAAGTTTATCTTTAAGCTCTTCTCTAATGAGACTTAAACGTTGCGCATACTCCAACGCAGCTTTCGGATCATGAATAGAACAAGGTCCAATTACCACTAATAGACGATCATCTTTTCCTGCTAGGATTTGATGAATAGCTTCACGGGCATGACGAACTGTAAAAGCCGCATTATCAGTTGCTGGAAACTTTTCCAATAAAGCAACTGGCGGTAAAAGTTCATTAATTTGTGTTATTTTAAGGTCATCATTTTGATAATTCATTCCCGTGTATCCACTCTTTTATGTTATCTAGTCAATGTTATTATTGCTTTCCCAATCTAACCATTCGTTTTCTATCTGTAAACACCCTTTCACCTTAAAGCTCCTATAGTTGTTTTTCTAAAAAATCGTCAAAAATGGAAATAGCGCATTTAAGCAAAATAATGATTCAAAATTGCGTTAAGTATAAGAATAAAAACAATGAATAGTAAGGCTGGAGAGAAAGATAACTCTACCAGCCTTTTTTATTAGGAGAGATAATTATTTCTGCTAGAGCGTTTTGCTGTTTTGATCCACAAACGAGAACCGTTAATAGCGATAGCCAGTAAAATTATATATTCAACAGACATGGCATAAACACCTTGCTTGTAAAATATAACAACACTAATCACGTTGATAACCGACCAAACTAGCCAGTTTTCAACTAATTTCCGTGTCATTAAAATCATCGCCACAATCGACAGGACGGTCATTGTAGAATCCCAGAATGGGTAAGCATCAGGTTCAAGCACTGGCGTAGCTAAATTTGTACCAAAGACATTTAGTATATCAACAGCAACAACAGCTAAATAACCAAATACAGTATCAATATTAAAGGTCAAAGCGACAATAGCAGCTATTGAAACAACAATTAAAAAGAGACGATGGCTTGGTTTTAACCAACGAATTCTTAGTTCCGCTTGCTCAAAATCATTTACTCTACTCCATGCGTACCAGCCATAAATATTAGCTGCAAAGAAGAAAATTTGAAGGAGTAAGCTTGCGTATAGCTGAATTTGAAAAAAAATAATGGCAAATAAAGTGACGTTAATCAGTCCAAATAAGTAATTAATTATTTTTTCCTGACTTGCAAGCCATATACACAAAAGACCAGCTATAGTGCCCACAGCTTCAATCCACGAAAGTGGGTATCCACCTTGCCCAAGTGGAATATTGACTAAAATATTATTGATACTAAACCAACTCATGACATCCATTTTACAACCCCGACTTAATCATAGAAAAAAACAAAGAAAATATGGGTTATTGCGACATCTTTGCAAAGTAGTAAAGATATATTATAAATTCATATTTATAATGGTACTTAGTTTTTAATATTAAACATTATGTTTCTGATTTAAAAAATAACAAACAAATGTTTTATATACTAAACAAATTATTCTAATTTTACTTTTTAAACAATAAAAACGACAAATAACTTTATTACATTTTACTTATTAGAGAGAAATATGGAGCCAACAACACGTTTAATCGATCGCATACTATCTTTTGCTCTCCTCGATCCTAGAATTGAGGCAGTAGTACTAACAGGATCGCTAGGACGCAATAGAAAGATAGACAGTTATTCTGATATTGATATAGAGCTTATCGGTTATGGTGCGACAGAGCTCGCAAAAAACCAACATTGGTTATCACAATTCGGTGATGCTCTTATCAGCTTACAGTTGGAGTGTGAAGATCCCAAAAGTAAGTTTTGGCCTATTTATTTACATGTTTTAGCTCAAGGTCGCAAAATGGACATTATGATGGCAGAGCCTGAGCGTATTTTTAACATGAAAACAGAGGGACTTAGCCCAGTTTACCAGCGTGGATATCAAATCTTACTTGATAAAACGAGTTTATGTGACGGGCTTCCTGAAATTAGCACTATAACGCCTCCTACGCTTTCAAAAGAGCAAGCATGTAATAATGCTCAAGAATTCTGGTTTGAGGCGACACAAGTCGCTATAGCCATTCTACGCCATGAATTTTGGTCTGCTAATTATCGTATGAATGATATGCGTGAATGGCTGATAGCATTACTTGAACAAGTTGCGCTGCTCGATACCCCAACACAAGATGTTTGGTATCAAGGGAAAAACTTAAAAGAATGGCTACCTAAATTTTATTCATTGCGTTTATTGGAAAGTACTCTTGCAATGAGTACACCTTATGAATCAGCAGCAACGCTTTCAATTATGATGGCATTTTTTCTTGATGCATCGAAACGCCTCAATTACCCTATTGATACAGCAATAAAAACACAAGAATTAGTCAGCAATTGGTTAATCGATAATGAATTTTTGACTGAAAATGAATACACCCAAATCACGTCATCAATTATTTGTCATTACTGATTTGAATGTCATTTTAGATTAAGACTAGGTAGTTTTTTCATTTTGAGAAAACTATCTTCATTGTTTAATAAAGCAATGAATTGCACTATCACAAAATAGAAAAATAACTAAGAGTTTGTTTACTGTTTAGGGAATGATAAATATATAGGAAGGAGTTTGAAATGGTGGGTCGTGGGCGATTCGAACGCCCGACCAATTGATTAAAAGTCAACTGCTCTACCGACTGAGCTAACGACCCATTTCAATAAAAACGGATAGTATTCGAAAATGGTGGGTCGTGGGCGATTCGAACGCCCGACCAATTGATTAAAAGTCAACTGCTCTACCGAC
Source organism: Proteus genomosp. 4 str. ATCC 51469 (assembly GCF_003144375.1). Lineage (NCBI taxonomy): Bacteria > Pseudomonadati > Pseudomonadota > Gammaproteobacteria > Enterobacterales > Morganellaceae > Proteus > Proteus genomosp. 4. The sequence goes on along the minus strand of NZ_PENV01000023.1, from coordinate 67,683 downwards.
TGAGCTAACGACCCTTTTTCGAATCCGCCACATTCTCTGTGGCAACGGCGGGTAATAATACTGATTTAATGTTTTTGTGCAATGTTTTTTTTCAAAAAAACAATCAAGCGCTTAAAAAACAATCATTTAACCCCGAAAATGCAATATTTTACATTACGGGGTCAATAATTAGAGTGCCGCTAGCTGCTTTTGTGCTAATTTAGCGCCCGCACTATTTGGATATTGCTTAATCACTTGTTGATAAATAGCTTTAGCATTATCCTTTTGCCCTTTCTCTTGCATGATCAAACCAATTTTATAAAAGGCTTCACTTGCTTTTTGAGATTTTGGATAGTTTTTAACAACAATAGCAAATGTACTTGCTGCCTGATCCTTATTACCTTTTAAGTAATACATCTGACCCAACCAAAAATGTGCATTTGATTGATAGCTAGATTTTGGATAGTTATTGATAAAGTTGTTTAATTCAACAATTGCTTTATCGTAATCTTTTGAATTCAATACGATATCAATTGCCGCATTATAATCGGCCTTCTCATCACCTTGCCCAGAATTAGTTGTAGCAGAAGGTGTTGAAGAAGTAGCATTATCAGGTTGAGTGGCTTCTGTTGATGTGGAAGCTCCGCCACCAAGGCTATCTAATTGTTGATAGATATTGCGTTGGCGTTCGACAACTTGATTTAGCTGGTATTGGTTTTCCTGAATTTGACCACGTAACATATCAATATCACGCTGAGAATCAGCAAGTTGTTGCTGTAATTGGGTCAAAAGCTGGCTGTGAGCATTTGAAAAACGCTCAAGTTGGGCGAGTCGTTCATCGGTCGAACCAGAACCGATATTACTGATTGGCGCTTGGGCAATAGCGGCTACAGGAGCCGCTACGCCAACCAGTAACAACAGACTCATCAAGAAAGGTCTGAAGTTACTGTTGTTCATGCCGTTCTCTTAGTAATCCAGTACTGCACGACGGTTTTTCGCATAAGCGGCTTCGTCATGACCCAGTACAGCTGGTTTTTCTTTACCGTAAGAAACGATTGACAGTTGATCAGCAGATACGCCTTTACCTTGTAGGTACATTTTCACAGCGTTAGCACGACGTTCGCCCAGAGCGATGTTGTATTCTGGAGTACCGCGTTCGTCAGCATGACCTTCTACAGTGATACGTACTGAAGGATTAGCACGCAGGAATGCAGCGTGTGCATCTAACAGGTTAGCGTAGTCTGAGCTAATGTCATATTTGTCGAAACCGAAGTAAACGATGTTTTGTTGTTTCAGTTGTTCTAATTGCTGACGTGCTAATTCTTCAGCAGTAGGACCTTGTTCAACAACTGGTACATTGTTTGTATCAGTTTGATCTTCGTTTTTGTTTGAGCTACATGCTGCAACAGCAACGAGTGGTAATGCTAACATCAACCCTTTAAACACTTTGTTTAATTGCATCTCTATTTGTTCCTTTATTTTGTTTGCCATACATAATTTTTATGCATCACATAAACGGTGACCAGGCAGGTGATTTAACCTGACCATCAGTCGCCGGAAGACGCGCTTTGAAACGTCCATCAGTCGATACTAGCTGCAAAATGGTGCCTAAGCCTTGTGTAGAGCTATAAATAACCATTGTGCCGTTAGGCGCGATGCTTGGCGTTTCATCCAGAAACGTATCTGTTAGATATTGTACGGAATTCGTTTCCAGATCCTGCTTAGCGATATGTTGCCTACCGCTTTCAGAACTCACCATAACTAAGAAACTACCATCTGGGCTTACTGCAGGATTTTGGTTTTGTTTACCTTCCCACGTAATACGCTCTGGTGTTCCACCGTTAATATTAACTTTGTATATTTGTGGACGTCCACCTTGATCTGAAGTATAGACTAAGGTTTGTCCATCTGGCATCCAATTTGGCTCAGTATTATTGCTTCTGCCATTGGTTACCTGTGTCATATTCCCACTTGCTAAATCCATAACATACAGATTTAAGCTACCACTCTTAGAAAGAGCAAAGGCAAGTTTAGAGCCATCAGGTGAAAACGAAGGTGCACCATTATGTCTTGGGAATGATGCAATTTGGCGAATTTCACCTGTTGCTAATGTTTGTACCACTAAAGCAGATTGACCGCTTTCAAAAGTTACATAAGCCAGTTTAGCACCATCTGGTGACCATGCTGGTGACATTAATGGCTGTGATGAACGATAAACACGATCTTGGTTAAATCCATCATAGTCAGAAACGCGCAATTCATAAGGATATGCGCCCCCATTAGTCACAACAACATAAGCAATACGTGTACGGAATGCGCCACGAATACCAGTCAGTTTTTCGAACACTTCATCACTGGCCGTATGAGCAGAATAACGTAGCCATTTAGATGGGACTTTAAACTCGCTTTGAGATAAAACCGCGCCTGGAAAACCAGCAACGTCAACTAACTGATAGCTTACTAAATATTGGCCATCCGCTGACGGTTGTACGCGTCCAACAACAACAGAATCAATCCCTAATGCAGTCCATAATGCAGGTTGGACTTCAGAAGCCGTGACAGGCTGTTGAGGTATACGTGATACATCAATAGGATTAAATTTTCCGCTATTACGTAAATCAGCTGCAATCACACCAGCGATATCTTCTGGCATTTGACCAGTGCCTTCCCATTTAAAAGGAACGACACCAATAGGGCGTGCAGTATTCACCCCTTGTGTAATTTCAATTCGAACTTCAGCGTTAGCCAGAGTGGTTACGCATAAAATTAAAAGTCCGAAGATAACATTTAATGCCTGCTTCATCATGTCTCCCTTTTATTATTGCGGTTATTACGCAATAACGCACAGAATAGTAACAAACGCTTTTCAACAACACCATACAACACATCAATAACATTCTAAAATAGCTATAAATTAGTGTATGTTTTCCTACTATCAGACAGTTTTATGGCTTAAACTCAATTGTCGATGATTTTACTTGTTCATAAACATCTTTTGGTGGCTTAGGTAATTTAGCGGTATTTGCTGCTCTTAATGCCACTTGGCATAATGCTGCGTCACCACCTAAAATTTTCGCATTAATTAACATCCCATCAGGTGCAATACTAATTCTTAGTTCACAAGTTTTACCTTTGTATAACTCTGGATCAATGAACTTCTGTTCTATTGCAACTTTCAGCTGACCTTTATAGCGATCTACACCTTCACCATTTGCACCAGTGCGGTTTCCACCACCTTGCCCTGCTGCAGAGGCACCGCTTTGTTTATTACCATCAGCCATTAAACCATCGAGCAAACTATCAACGGCTTTACTCTGCTGTTGAGCAGCGGCTTTCGCTTTAGCTTCTGCGGCCGCTTTAGCTTTTGCCTCTGCGGCTGCTTTTGCTTTAGCGTCTGCTTCAGCTTTCGCTTTTGCATCAGCTTCGGCTTTTGCTTTAGCATCTGCCTCGGCTTTAGCTTTGGCCTCTTCCGCTTTTTGTTTTGCAGCTAACTCAGCTTGTTTTTTTGCTTCGGCTTCAGCTTGTTGTTTAGCATCCGCTTGTTCTTTTAAGATGCGATCACGCTCTGCTTTCGCTTGCGCAGCCGCTTCTTCTGCCACTTTTTGTTCTTCTTTCGCTTTGGCGGCAGCTAACGCGGCTTCACGTTTTTGAGCTTCTGCTGCCTCTTTTGCTTGTAAACGTTCAACTTCTAACGTTTTCAAACGTTCTTGTTCTTTCATTTGCTGCTGACGCAACTCTTCTTCTTGTTGCTCTGCACGCGCTTTACGTTCTTGTTCTGCTTTTTGGACGTTAGCCTGTTGCGATTTTTGCTGGTTATACTGTTGTACTACAGCATTAGGATCGACCATAATAGCATCAATAACTTGCCCGCCTTCACCACCGCCACCACCTAAATCCCACTTCTGAGTTAATGACCCCCAGATAAGCAATGCGATAACAAGCAAATGCAAGGCAGTAGACAAGATAACTGAACGGCTCAATTTACTTCGGATTGGCTTCGTCTTCTTTCCCACGCTATTATCCAAACTTATTTCAACCTATTACATAGGCTGAGTCATTAAACCTACAGATTTAACACCTGCTTGACGTAACATGTTGAGCGCTTTAATTATCTCATCATAAGGAACATCTTTAGCACCGCCAATCAGAAATATAACTTTCGGATTTTTTTCCAATTGCCGTTTAGCTTCAGCCATAATCTGTTCTTGAGGCAATAATTCTAATACTTCTTGATCAACACGAATATTATATTGCCCAATTCCTGCAACCTCGACAATCACCGGAGGATTATCACTGGTTGAAACAGTTTGTGTATCTGTTGCTTCAGGAAGATCAACTTCAACACTTTGCGAAATGATAGGCGCTGTTGCCATAAAAATAAGCAAAAGCACTAACAATACGTCAAGCAAAGGAACAATGTTAATCTCTGATTTTACGCCTCGGCGGTTACTGCGACCTCGTGCCATCAGCTATCTCCTTCTGCGTTAACTATTTCTTTTCTGCTGAGGCAAAAGCTTGGCGATGTAAAATCGTCAGGAACTCTTCCATAAAGTTATCGTAACTTTGTTCCAGTTTAGTTACACGCTGCGTAAACCGGTTATAAGCCATAACTGCGGGGATTGCCGCAAATAAACCGATAGCCGTTGCAATCAACGCTTCAGCAATGCCGGGTGCGACCATTTGTAATGTTGCTTGTTTAACACTACCTAATGCAATAAATGCATGCATAATCCCCCATACTGTACCAAATAGACCAATATATGGGCTGATAGAACCAACAGTACCGAGGAAAGGAATATGAGTTTCTAGTGATTCTAATTCACGATTGAAAGAGACACGCATTGCTCTTGATGCACCATTTACAACTGCATCAGGGGCATGAACGCTTGCTTGATGTAAGCGTGCAAACTCTTTAAAACCGGAATGAAAAATTTGCTCTGAGCCTGATAACTCATCACGACGAGCTTGGCTATCTTTATATAAACGAGCCAAGTCAGTACCTGACCAGAATTTATCTTCAAAATCTGCGGCTTCACGATCAGCGGCATTCAGAACTTTAGTTCGCTGAATAATAATCGCCCAAGATGCAATAGAAAATCCGATTAAAATCAACATGATCAACTTAACTAAAAGCCCAGCTTTTAGAAAGAGATCGATAACATTCATGTCAGCCACTACTTAAACTCCGCGATAATGGACTTAGGAAGCGCTACAGGCTTCATTTTAAATGAATCTACACAGACAACGAGTACATCTGCGCTACACAAAACACAACCATCTTGATTAATAAGCTTTTGAGAAAATGTCATTGAGGCACCACGTAATGTGGTAATTTCACTTTCTACTTGTAAAAGCTCATCAAGTCGAGCTGGTGCAATATATTCTATTGATAATTTACGTACAACAAATACAACATGATCATACTCCCGTAAATCATGCTGATGAAAACCTTTTTCTCTGAGTAGTTCTGTTCGGGCGCGTTCAAAATATTTTAGATAGCTGGCATGATAGACCACACCACCGGCATCAGTATCTTCATAATAAACACGAACAGGCCAAAGAAACTGCATAATATCTTCCTTACATTTTCTGAGTTAAGTCCATAAATAATTAAGCTATAAGTCACTTAACTATACTTAAGAGGTAGCTCTAAGGGAATCATAGTAACGTAAAGAATAGAAAACACAGTTTTCAGGCGCCAATCATAAACTCTTCTTTGCAACACGCAATATGCTTTGTGCTCTGAATAGAAAAAATATTTTCATTAAGACAGCATAAAAATGCTTGCTAATTAGAAATTCATAGATTGTCTTATTTATTAGTATTATTTTTAATGGCCTAAAAAAACCAGTTTAAAAACTGGTTTTTCATATAAATCAATTAATTATTTATGATTGGTGTCTCATGGAGGTAGTGCCACTGCCAACTCGTTTCATGAGAATTGCGTCTCAATAACGCCACTGACTCCCGCATAAGAATTTTCTTATTTTCACTGTGTGTTTCTTGATATCTGACAACCACCAAACAATCTGATTGATAAATTATTTTATAATCATCTGTTTTTATTTTCAGTCCACTTCTTTTTCCTGCATTTTGTCTGAACATCGCAATAACATCATCATAACTCACTGCTTTTCCATTGATCCCAACCATAGAAAACTCACTAGATAAAAGATTTTCTATCTTAGTTATTGCATCAATAGAAAGAGGAAATTGCGTAAAAACAGCTTCAATCTCATCATGTAAAAATCTAATGCTTTCTATAATTAAATCTGTATTAAATTTCATCTTGTATTTCCTGTACAATATTTTTTTCTTTAATGTAAATAATAATGTGATAGGCAATATGCCAATTAAAGCACATATTAAAAACGTCATGTTATAAGCGGTTTGTGGTAAGCAAAAAAGTGAAAGAATATTAAATAACATAGCAACAACGGTTGCTCCGACACTAAAAACGACCTGCCTATTAATATTCCAAATAACACTGGCCTGAACTAATTTCTGTGAGTTAAAATCATATAATGCTGTTGTTTGCGCAGTATTAGCACCAATTCCGCCACCAATCCCGATAACTAAATAAGCAATAATTAATAAAGGTATATCCGTATTACTATTTACAAATATTAATAAAGCAATACCTATACTGTGTAATAACAGCGCAAAAATAAATAAACGTTTCATGCCTAATTTATTATAAAATGCACCACTTATTGTCATTGAAATAAAAGCCCCAAGTGCATATAACAACATGAAAACACCTGTGCCTTGAGCAGTAAATTTTAAATATTGTTGTAAATAAAATATCGCAAGAATATTTACACCAGTGAAAACACCAGGAATACAGTAATAAACAAAAATAGAGATCGATAAATTTCTATTTTTTAATAATGATAAATTAATAACTGGAGATATATGGCGTCGATAATGATAATAATAAAGTACTGCAAAACATGCCGATAATGCCGCTATGACTAATGCAAGTAATGTTGAGTGATACTCACCATAAGCCGATAGAGCAAACAATCCTGAAACAATAACCAAACTAATAAGAATGATACCTTTGATATCAGGTATAGCGTTTTCTTTAGGTAAATGCTCTTTTACCCAAATAAAAGCTAAAAGTGCGGTTAGTAATGAAAAAGGAATATTGCTATAAAATACCCAACGCCAAGAAGCTATATCAACAATAAATCCACCTAATGTAGGTGATATTGCCGGAGCGATTAAAGCTATCGCCATAATGATCGTTGATATTTTGCTTCTTTCATGTCCTTGAAAATATTGAAAAGTTAGTGCTTGTCCAATTGGGATCAATAATCCACCACTAACACCTTGAATAAAACGCCACAAAATAAGTTCACTAAACGAATGTGAGTCCCCTACTAGCGCCACAGACACACTAAACATCAGCATTGATGTCACCATCAATGCTCTAATACCAAAACGTTGTGATAACCAATGACTCAATGGAATAATTAACGTCAATCCCAAAATATAGCTATTTGAAACCCAAGTCACTGAAACAATGGAAATTTGCATATCATCAGCGACTGCGGGTAATGCAATGGCTGACATAAAAATATTGATACAATCTATAAAGAAGCCCAGCAAAAATATAGATGCAATTCGATAGCGGTAAGTCATAAAAATCCTCCGCGCATAGAGTACGGAAGATTGACGAATTTCGTCTATCTGACAAAATAGAACTTATTGTTTAATCAGAGTAAACAATCATGCAAAATCAAATTGATCGAATTCGCTCTTTTATTGCTGTTGTTGATACAGGATCTTTTACTCAAGCAGCAAAATATTTACGCTTGAGTAAATCAATGGTGAGTATTCATATCAAAGCATTAGAAACCGAGTTAAATGTCTCATTACTCAATCGCAATACTCGTCGATTTTCACTGACAGAGACTGGAGAGATGCTTTATCAAGACTTTCGTCAAGTGCTAATTCAATTAGAGCAAACATTAGATAAAGCGAGATTGGGTCAGCAGGAACTACAGGGATCATTGCGATTAAGTTCAACCGCTGAATTTGGTGAATATTATATTTTGCCGTTACTTAGTCAATTTATGCAATTACACTCAAAGTTGAAAGTACAGTATGCGTTTAATTCTTCTATTGAGGATTTAATAAATCATAAGTTGGATTTAGCTATTCGTTTAGGCACATTAAAAGACAGTAATTATCGCTCTACCAAATTGGCTAATTACGAGATAAGTTTAGTTATTTCACCTGATTTGTTACAAAAATTTTCGATAAAAACTATCAACGATTTAAGCGTTATTCCTTATTTAGCAAACAGTAATTTACGTCAAAGTAAACTTTCAACTTCTGCGCAGTTTAATACCCTTCTTTCTCAATTAGCTCAAGATGCCTATTTTGAAACTAACACCATTGCCGCATTAAAAAAGATGGCTCTTGCGCATTCTGGGATGACTATTTTGCCACATTGGTATATTCGTCAAGAATTATTAGAAGGCCAATTGGTTGTACTGTTTCCTGAACATGCACTTTTAACTCAATCCGTTAATATTATTTTTCCATATAGTGAACATATTCCAAGGAAAACACGTCTATTTATTGATTATTTAAAAGAAAATATCCAGCTATAACACTAGAAGTGTGGAGAAGTTAAGAAGAGATACTTAAGAGATAAAATACCTTATTTCTTTCTCATACACTGAGTAGAAATAAGGTATTTTTTAAAAGAAGAAATAACTTAGCCCAACAACTAGAATAATAATTGCAGGGATTGGATGTAATAAACATTTTGCCATGACGTGTTTAGGACGAAATGCAAGACCAAAAGTCGCACCTGCACACACTGACCAAATCAGTAAGATACCTTGCCAAATTGCCAGTGAACTAGTGTTCGCAGCAAAACGACTAGGCTCCCACATAATACAAAATGCCATGACCAACGCCATGATTAAAACAAGAGCCCTAATAGGGCCCTTGTCTAGTAGTTGGTAGCTTTTATCCAACATTATTCTTCACTTTCTGAAGCTTTTTTCGCTTCAGCGTGCTCGAAAGCCAGTCCTGCGATCACCGCAATACTACAAGCGAAGAGCGTTCCGAGAAGCCATGCAAAATACCACATTCTCTATGCTCCTTAGTACAGAGTATGATTATTGCCTTCGATAAATTTCTTATCGAGGCGACCATGCATTTTCCAGTAACACCAGATGGTGTAAAGGAGAACGATAGGTACAAAGATAATCGCAACAACTGTCATTACCTGAAGAGTAAACAGGCTAGAAGTTGCATCCCACATTGTTAAGCTCACATCTGGGAAAGTGCTTGAAGGCATCACAAATGGGAACATAGTCACACCACAAGTTAAGATGACACAAGCAATTGTCAGTGAAGTGAACAGGAATGCCCAACCACCTTTGTTTGCTTTAGTCGCAACAATCGCTAGTAATGGAGATAACAGGCCTAAGGCCGGCAATGCCCATAATACTGGATAGTTGTTGTAATTAGTCATCCAAGCACCCGCTTCATGAGAAACGGTTTTCAGTAGTGGAGATGATGGACCTGCTGTATCAATAGTGCTTGTAATAATGAAGCCATCGATACCATAGATTAACCACACACCTGCTAATGCGAATGCGATGAAAGTAATTAATGAGGTAATGTAAGTTGTTTTACGAGTACGCTCATGTAATTCACCAGTAGTACGCATTTGAAGATAACTTGCACCATGTGCAACAATCATCATTAAGCTAACCACACCTGCTAGTAAACCATATGGGTTTAACAGACTTAACAGGTTAATCAGCGCATTAGTCGTACCGTTATAAGATACACGTTGCATGCTATCGACTTCTAATGGAACACCTTGTAACAGGTTACCAAAAGCAACACCAATAACTAATGGTGGAACGAAGCTACCAATAAAGATACCCCAATCCCACATACCACGCCATTTTGGAGATTCTAGTTTAGAACGGTAGTCAAAACCTACTGGACGGAAGAATAATGCCGCCAATACGAAGATCATACCAAAATAGAAACCAGAGAATGCCGCAGCATAAACCATTGGCCATGCAGCGAATAGTGCACCACCTGCTGTGATTAACCATACTTGGTTACCATCCCAGTGAGGTGCAACAGAGTTAATCAAAATACGGCGTTCAGTGTCATCTTTCGCGATAACGCGCAATAACACACCGACACCCATATCAAAACCATCAGTGACTGCAAAGCCAATCAGTAAGATACCAATCAGTAGCCACCAAACAAATCGCAATACTTCATAATCAAACATAGTGGACTCCTGTGTTACTTACTTTGTGCAGAAGAAGCGTTCTTCTGTTCAAAGTGATAGCGACCCGTCTTCAGGCTACTCGGCCCAAGGCGACCAAATTTGAACATCAGGAACATTTCGGCAACTAAGAACAGAGTATACAGACCACAGATAAGACCCATAGATACTAGGATATCAGCCTGTGTCAATGAAGAAGTTGCTACAGCCGTAGGCAGGATTTCACCAATCGCCCATGGTTGACGTCCATATTCTGCAACAAACCAACCTGCTTCAACTGCGATCCATGGTAGTGGAATACTAAACAGTGCAGCACGCAGTAACCATTTGTAGTTACCAATACGGTTAGACAGAACAGTCCAGAAGGAAATCGCAACAACCAGTAACATCAAGAAGCCAGCGGCAACCATGATACGGAATGACCAGAACAGTGGTGCGACATTAGGAATAGTATCTTTTGCAGCAGATTTGATTTGCTCTTCTGTTGCATCAACAACCTTATCAGTATAACGCTTCAGTAATAAGCCATAGCCTAAATCTTGTTTAGCGTCATTAAATGCAGCACGAATAGCAGGATCAGTATTACCTGAACGCAGTTCGCTTAATAATTCGTAAGCTTTCATACCGTTACGAATACGAACTTCATGCTGACTCATCAGATCATTAAGACCTAATACAGGCGTATCGAAAGAACGCGTTGCAATAATCCCCATCACATAAGGAATTTGTAATGCAAACGAGTTTTCCATTTTTTCTTGATTAGGGAATGCAATCAGATTAAATGCAGCTGGAGCGGCTTCTGTATGCCATTCACCTTCAATTGCAGCCAGTTTGGTTTTTTGTACGTCACCCATTTCGTAACCAGATTCATCACCCAGTACGATAACAGATAATACAGCAGCAATACCAAAAGTAGCGGCAACTGCGAAAGAACGTTTTGCAAAACCGATGTCACGACCTTTGAGCAGGTAGTAAGAGCTGATACCCAGAACAAAGAATGCACCAGTACAGTAACCAGCAGCGACGGTGTGAACAAATTTAACTTGAGCGACAGGGTTTAAAACCAGATCAGCAAAACTCAACATTTCCATTCGCATGGTTTCAAAGTTGAAGTCTGCTGCGACAGGGTTTTGCATCCAACCATTCGCAACAAGTATCCACAGTGCAGAGAAGTTAGAACCGAAAGCAACTAACCAAGTTACCATCAAGTGCTGCTTCTTACCTAAGCGATCCCAGCCAAAGAAGAACAATCCGACGAAAGTTGATTCTAAGAAGAACGCCATCAGACCTTCGATTGCTAAAGGCGCACCGAAGATATCACCGACGTAATGAGAGAAATATGACCAGTTAGTACCAAATTGGAACTCCATGGTCAACCCAGTTGCGACACCCAGAGCAAAGTTAATACCGAATAACTTACCCCAGAACTTTGTCATATCTTTGTAAACTTGTTTACCCGACAGGACATATATCGTTTCCATGATTGCCAGCATAAACGCCATACCTAACGTTAACGGGACAAACAGGAAGTGATACATCGCTGTTAAGGCAAACTGTAACCGTGACAGTTCGACAATATCAAACATCTTGACTCCTTGCTCCTAGCAGGAAGACACCGACTTGCGGCAACCCGACTTTATTAAATTATAAAGCCTCATAACTACCAGCAATAAATGCCTCTAAAAACAACAACGAATATTAAAGACCAAAAACACAATACCTTACAAATAGTACGCTTATATTTACATATAATAAATATATTTTGCGTGACCCAGATTTGAATTCTGAGCTTAGGTCAACAATACGACTTTTAGGTTTGTAACAGCATATTTGATCGTGTGCCAATTTAAGCATATTCAGAAATTTTTGCCACAATTAATAACTTGACCCACATCAAAAAAACACTTTAATGTTAACTAGTTGCGAATAAATTACCCAATAGTTACCATTGTGTTAATGCAATGTTGTTTTTATTTTTAAGTGTAATTTATCTCCTTATATTTTCCATAATAAAATTAACTTTTTATTTTCATAAAAGCCCTAAAAATAAACACTTTTAGTTGTGTTTTATTAATTTTAATATCAAAATCATTTTTTTGCAGGTAAAAAATAAATATTTAAAAAAAATAATCTATTAATTAATAAGTTGAAATTTACAAAAGTGTAAATACAGAAAATGACATCTAGTTAATTTATCAAATAAAGATAAAATTAAAATCTAATAGTGATTATCTATTTTTAATATTAATAACTATTTATTTTGTTTCTTATTTCAGATAAGTAAACTGTAATTAATCTATGTTATATACCTAAAATACAAATCAATAATTCAATAAAATTAAAAATAACCTTTTAAATCAATTAAATAAGAAAGACATCAAACCAAGTTCACGAAAAAGGAAAACAATTTGTTTTTATTGTATTTTATTATTTTTGTGGAACATTTCTTACAACAATCATAAGTGTTTCATCATTACTCTTGATAGGTATAAAAGAGCCTAGTTTCAGCTTTAATCTCCTTTTTGATGCCCTATCATAATAAAAGAATATTTTCTCAGGCACGCTTCTTTACCTGCCCTCCTTTTCACTTATTCATTAACATGTTTAAAAAAAAATTTTTGTAGTAAAAATGTGCCTTACGGCGATGTTGAAGGGGGATTTAGGAACCATTATTACGATACTTATAGAAAAGGTATGATGATCACAACATAAAATAACTACTTACTTTTTTGTTAATCCATTTTTCATCTAAAAACATGCATTTAAAATGTTGTTTTTAACAACAAAGAATGGATACAAACAGTATTTATCGTTATTTTCAGTTTATGTAAAAAGCATATAAAAAGAAAAAAGAGCGATTTTGCATAGAGATCAATATTTAAAAAAATCAATTTAAAACAAGTAATTATAATTAATTTATATAGGATATTTAATGTGTTAATCACAATACTCGATATAGGCATTAATATTTAAATGAAGCTATATATAAAAATGCCAGCTCCTATTAAGAAACTGGCATTTAAGATAGTATCAATCTGAAATTATTAACAGTATTGTTACTTACTTGATCATTGATTTAATAGCTTCGCCAATATCGGCCAAGCTACGCACAGTTTTAACACCCGCAGCTTCAAGAGCAGCAAATTTCTCATCTGCTGTGCCTTTACCGCCCGCAATAATAGCTCCCGCATGTCCCATACGTTTACCTTTAGGGGCTGTCACACCGGCAATGTAACCTACAACTGGTTTAGTCACATGATCTTTGATATAAGCGGCTGCTTCTTCTTCTGCTGTACCACCAATTTCACCGATCATCACAATTGCTTCTGTTTGTGGATCTTCTTGGAATAGCTTCAGAATATCAATAAAGTTAGAACCTGGAATTGGGTCACCACCAATCCCAACACACGTTGATTGACCTAAGCCAACATCTGTTGTCTGTTTAACTGCTTCATAAGTTAATGTACCTGAACGAGATACAATGCCAACTTTACCTGGTAAATGAATATGGCCTGGCATAATGCCAATCTTACATTCACCCGGTGTGATTACACCAGGGCAGTTAGGGCCAATCATGCGTACACCCGCTTCATCTAATTTTACTTTTACTGTTAGCATATCCAAAGTAGGAATGCCTTCTGTAATAGTAATGATGAGTTTGATGCCCGCCTCAATCGCTTCTAAGATTGAATCTTTACAAAATGGCGCAGGTACATAAATAACTGTCGCAGTTGCACCTGTTGCCTCAACAGCTTCGCGTACAGTATTAAATACAGGAAGTCCTAAGTGCGTAGTGCCACCTTTACCTGGAGTAACACCACCAACCATTTGTGTACCATAAGCAATTGCTTGCTCAGAGTGGAATGTTCCTTGGCTACCAGTAAAACCTTGGCAAATTACTTTGGTGTTTTTATCGATTAAAATAGACATTATTTTGCCTCCGCTGCTGCAACAACTTGTTTCGCGGCATCAGTTAAGCTTTTAGCTGCGATAATATTTAATCCACTATCCGCTAATTTCTTGGTGCCTAACTCTGCATTGTTTCCTTCAAGACGAACAACCACAGGAACATTAACGCCAACTTCTTCAACTGCGCCAATAATACCGTCTGCGATTAAGTCACAACGAACAATACCGCCGAAAATGTTGACTAATACAGCACTGACATTTTCATCAGACAAAATAATTTTAAATGCTTCTGTTACACGCTCTTTTGTTGCACCACCACCTACATCGAGGAAGTTAGCGGGTTCGCCACCGTGAAGTTTAACAATATCCATAGTACCCATTGCTAAACCAGCACCATTGACCATACAGCCAATGTTGCCATCTAATGCAACATAGTTCAGTTCCCACTGTGCAGCTTGCGCTTCTCGCGGATCTTCTTGCGATGGATCATGCAGTTCACGCATTTCAGGCTGGCGATATAATGCATTGCTATCTACGCCTAATTTACCATCAAGACAAATCAGATCATCTTCTTTTGTGATAACCAGAGGGTTAATTTCAATTAGCGCAAGATCGCGCTCTAAGAAAATAGTAGCTAATCCCATAAAGATCTTAGCAAATTGGCTGACTTGCTTGCCTTTTAAACCTAGTTTAAAAGCAAGTTCTCTTCCCTGATAAGGCATAGGGCCTGTCAGTGGATCAATAATTGCGCGATGAATAAGTTCTGGCGTTTCTTCCGCCACTTTTTCAATTTCTACGCCGCCTTCAGTTGAAGCCATAAAGACAACGCGACGGGTACCACGGTCAATAACCGCACCAAGATAAAGCTCTTTAGCGATATCAGTTGCAGCTTCAACCAAAATCTGTGTAACAGGTTGACCGTTAGCGTCTGTTTGATAAGTCACTAAACGTTTGCCTAACCATTGTTCAGCAAATGCGCGGATCTCTTCTTTAGATTTAACGACTTTTACGCCGCCCGCTTTACCACGTCCACCCGCGTGAACCTGACATTTCACGACCCAAGGGCCTTGACCGATTTTTGATGCAGCTTCTTCTGCCTCGCGCGGCGTGGAGCAGGCGAAACCAGCAGGTGCTGGTAATCCATACCGTGTGAAAAGCTGTTTTGCCTGATACTCGTGTAAATTCATGATGTTCTATCCATAATCTTGTTGAAAGTCGGGCTTTCTTATTTTTTTGACTATAAGCCAGAGAAATCTGACTTCACGAACACACTGTACTTCTTTGATGCTTGTGTCTGTTGCTAAGTAGGCAGGAGGAGCATCTCCTGCCTAGAAGCGATATTTATTACCTATACATCAAGTAATAAACGGGCTGGATCTTCTAGCATCTCTTTAACGGTTACTAAGAAACCGACAGACTCACGACCATCAATTAAGCGGTGGTCATAAGACAGAGCCAGATACATCATTGGTAGAATAACAACCTGACCATCAACGGCCATTGGGCGATCTTTAATAGCATGCATCCCTAAAATGGCACTTTGTGGTGGGTTGATAATAGGCGTTGACATTAATGAACCGAAAACACCACCATTTGTAATAGTAAAGTTACCACCCGTTAAGTCTTCAACGGTTAACTTACCATCACGGCCTTTTACTGCTAATGCTTTAATGTTTTTCTCAATATCCGCCATGCTCATTGCATCTGCATCACGTAATACTGGTGTTACCAGACCACGAGGTGTTGATACCGCAATACTGATATCGAAATAGTTGTGATAAACCACATCAGTGCCATCAATAGAAGCATTCACTTCTGGGTAGCGTTTCAGTGCTTCAACAACCGCTTTAATATAGAAAGACATAAAGCCTAAACGGACACCGTGGCGTTTTTCGAAAGCTTCGCCATATTGAGCACGTAAATCTTTAATTGGTTGCATGTTGATTTCGTTAAACGTTGTCAACATTGCAGTAGTGTTTTTTGCTTCTAATAAACGTTCTGCAACACGTTTGCGTAAACGTGTCATTGGAACACGTTTTTCGCTACGATGAGATAACAGCGCTTGAGGCGCTTCTTCAACAGGTTTCGTTGCAGTTTTATTTGCAACATGGCCTTCGATATCTTGACGAGTTAAACGACCACCTACACCACTGCCTTTCACATCAGCAGGATTAACATCGTGCTCTGCAACTAAACGACGAGCTGTTGGACTTAATGCATCGTTATTGCCTTTTTCCGCAATATCAGCACTTTGACGTTGTGCTGGTGTACTATCTTGAGCTGGTTTCACATCAGCAGGAATACCGGTGCTATCACCTAAACGAATGCGACCAAGTAATTGGCGTGAACCAACGGTAGCGCCTTCATCTTCAAGAATACTTTCTAATACACCCGCTTCACTTGCAGGAACTTCTAAAACAACTTTATCTGTTTCGATTTCAACCAGCACTTCATCGCGTTGAATGCTATCACCAGGTTTTTTATGCCAAGTTGCGACCGATGCGTCAGCAACTGATTCAGGGAGATCCGGTACTAGAATGTCTACACTACTCATTTTCTATCCTTATTTATTCAACTTTCAGTGCGTCTTCAACCAGAGCTTTTTGTTGCTCCTGATGAACAGAGGTATAACCGACTGCTGGAGAGGCTGATGCCGGACGTCCTGCATAACGTAATGTTGCGCCCGTAGGGATTGCATCACGGAAATTATGCTGGCTGCAATACCAAGCCCCCTGATTTAAAGGCTCTTCTTGACACCAAACGAAATCTTTCACATGGGAGTAAGATGCCAGAATTTGCGCAATATCTTCGTGTGGGAATGGGTACAGTTGTTCAATACGAATAATGGCAACGTTGTTTTGCTCATTAGCACGACGTTGTTCTAATAAATCGTAGTAAACCTTACCTGAGCACATCACAACACGTTTTACATCAGCCGGTTTTAAATCATCCATTTCACCAATTACAGGTAAGAATTTACCGTTGGCTAACTCATCCAATGCAGAAACCGCTAATGGGTGACGTAACAGTGATTTTGGTGACATTACGATAAGTGGGCGACGCATACCACGTAATGCTTGACGGCGTAACATATGGTAAACCTGAGCTGGTGTTGATGGCACACAAACCTGCATATTTTGCTCTGCACACAGTTGCAGATAACGTTCTAAACGTGCAGAAGAGTGTTCAGGGCCTTGGCCTTCATAACCATGTGGTAGTAGCATCACTAAACCACACATACGACCCCATTTTTGCTCACCAGAGCTAATAAATTGGTCTATAACAACTTGAGCAACGTTTGCGAAGTCACCAAATTGCGCTTCCCAAATAGTCAATCCACGAGGCTCTGTTGTGGCATAACCATATTCAAATGCAAGAACAGCTTCTTCTGTTAATACAGAGTCCCAGACATTAAATTGCCCTTGAGCATTATGAATATTAGCCAATGGAACATAAACAGAACCATTAGTTTGATTATGAATAACGGCATGACGGTGGAAGAATGTACCACGACCAGCATCTTCACCAGAAAGGCGAATTGTGATCCCTTGGTCAACTAAAGTCGCATACGCTAATGTTTCCGCAGCACCCCAATCGAGCAATTTCTCACCTTCTGCCATGACAGCACGGTCAGCATAAATTTTCTCAACACGAGATTGCATCACGATTTCTGACGGAACAGTACTCACACGGCGTGCTAAATCTTGTAAACGTGTTTTCTCTACTTTATGTGGATACTCTTCATTCCATTCGTGATTTAAATACGGCTCCCATGTGTAAGAATGCAGCCCCATTGGGCGGTATTCTTCAACAACACAATCACCACGATCCAGTGCATCACGATAGAGATTAACCAGTTCAGTCACATCATTAGCATCAAGCAGTGATTGAGCAACCAGTTTATCTGCGTAAATTTTACGTGGTGTTGGGTGTTTCTTGATTTTTTGATACATCAGAGGCTGAGTCGCATTTGGCTCATCCGCTTCGTTATGGCCATGACGGCGATAACACACCAAATCAATCATTACGTCACGTTTAAAAGTATTACGGAAATCCAACGCAAGACGAGTCACAAACGCAACCGCTTCTGGATCATCAGCATTAACGTGGAAAATTGGTGCCTGAACCATTTTCACAATATCAGTACAGTATTGTGTTGAACGGGCATCTTTTGGATTTGACGTGGTGAAACCAACTTGGTTATTGATAACAATACGAACTGTACCGCCAACTTCATAACCACGCGCTTGCGACATATTCAAGGTTTCTTGAACAACACCTTGACCAGTTACCGCAGCATCACCATGAATTGTAATAGGAAGAACCATATTACTACGCGCTTCATCTAAACGATCACGACGAGCACGAACCGAACCGATAACAACTGGGCTAACAATCTCTAAGTGAGAAGGGTTAAAGGCTAATGCTAAGTGAACTTGAGCCCCTTCAGTTGCAAAATCGGATGAGAAACCTTGGTGATATTTAACGTCACCAGTTCCCAAATGCTCTTTATGTATCCCCGCAAATTCATCAAATAAATCAGCAGGTTTTTTACCGAGGATATTAACCAAAACGTTTAAACGTCCGCGGTGCGCCATACCAAGAACCACTTCACGAGTATCTTGTTTACCAGCATGACGGATTAAATCTTTTAACATAGGTACTAGTGCATCACCACCTTCTAAAGAGAAGCGTTTCGCACCAGGGAATTTCGCACCTAAATAGCGTTCTAAGCCTTCAGCAGCTGTTAGCTCTGTCAGGAAGCGTAATTTTTCTTCTTTTGTAAATTGGTCTGCAACATTAACTGATTCTAAACGTTGTTGGATCCAACGTTTCTCTTCAGTGTTAGTGATATGCATATATTCAGCACCGATTGAACCACAATAAATGCGTTTCAGGGCTTCGTATAAATCACTTAATTTCATGGTTTCTTTGCCAATGGCAAAAGAACCAACATTGAAAGTTTCTTCAAAGTCTTCTTTAGTCAGATTATGGAAAGCAGGATCTAAATCTGGAACAGATTCTTGTTTCCATAAACCAAGTGGGTCGAGGTTCGCATTTTGATGGCCTCGGAAACGAAAGGCATTGATGAGCTGCAAAACTTTGACTTGTTTTGAGTCCGTTGCCGGATCGCTTACCGAGGTATGGTATCGAGTGGATTCTTTTGCGAGGCGTCTGAAGTAGTCGCGGGTCTGAGAATGCGACTGCTCTATGCCTTGACTTGCGGGCAGTTGTTGAAAAATCTCTCTCCAACTTTCGTCAACAGAGTTTGGGTCAGTTAGGTAATCTTCATAGATATCTTCTATGTAAGACTGATTCTCTCCTGCTAGAAATGTTGATTCTAGCCAGTCCTTCATTGCGCCGTTCTGCATTATGATCCCTTAAGCTATACAGCTTTAGTTCGCCGTGGATAACTAATACCGTGATTAAACGGTGTCGATTGCAAGGTTCTCTCATGACCCGCTATCTCGCAGGTTCTTTAAATATGGAGCTTTAGCTCTCAAGGAACCTTTAAGCACTGTCTAACAGTGTTTAAAGGTGCCTTACTATTTACCGCAAACGTCTAACTTAGTTTTTCCATTAACCGCCCTAACTATTTTAGGGCGGTTATTATTTTATGCACTACGTTTTAACAACATCGACTTAATATGGCCAATTGCTTTTGTTGGATTGAGCCCTTTAGGACATACGCTGACACAGTTCATAATGCCATGACAACGGAATACGCTGAACGCATCGTTAAGATCATCAAGGCGAGATTCTGTTTCTGTATCACGACTATCAATCAAGAAACGATATGCAGCTAACAATCCAGCAGGCCCGATAAACTTATCTGGATTCCACCAGAATGACGGGCAAGAGGTTGAACAACAAGCACAAAGGATACAATCGTAAAGTCCATCAAGCTTTTCACGTTGTTCTGGTGACTGTAAGTTCTCACGAGCAGGAGGATTTTTGCCATTATTAATTAAATACGGACGAATTTTCTCATACTGTGTATAGAACTGAGTCATATCCACTATTAAATCACGAATTACTGGTAAACCGGGTAACGGTCTGATCACAATTTTCTTACTTCCTTTCTGTAAAGATGAAATAGGTGTGATACAAGCCAAACCATTTTTACCATTCATGTTCACGCCATCAGAGCCGCAAACACCTTCACGACAAGAACGACGGAACGATAAGGTAGGATCTTTTTCCTTTAATTGAATTAATGCATCCAACAGCATCATGTCACGCCCTTCAGGAACTTCGAGGGTGTAATCTTGCATATGCGGCGCATTATCAACGTCGGGATTGTAACGATAAATCGAAAATTCAAGTTTCATATTTAAGTCTCCGCAACTTCAATAACACCGCTAATTAATATGTACGCACTTTTGGTGGGAAGGCTTCACGCAGTTTTGGCTGCATATTGACTTCACGGCGTGTCATTGTTTCGGTTTGCGGTTGATATAATGTATGGCATAACCAGTTCGCATCATCACGCTCTGGGAAATCGAAACGGCTATGAGCACCACGACTTTCTGTACGGAAGTTTGCAGATACTGCAGTGGCATAAGCTGTTTCCATCAGGTTATCTAATTCTAAGCATTCAATACGCTGAGTATTAAACTCGCTTGAATTATCATCCAGTCGGGCATTTTGTAAGCGCTCACGAATAACTTTTAGTTCTTCTAAACCTTTTGCCATTGCATCGCCTTCACGGAATACTGAGAAGTTATGTTGCATACAAGATTGCAGTGCTTTACGGATCTCAACAGGATCTTCACCAGAACGATTGTTTTCCCAGCGATTTAAACGTGTTAATGCTGCTTCAACATCCGACTCGCTTGCATCACGCATCGTGCCTTGTTCCATCAGAGATTCTTTTAAGTGAACCCCTGCTGAACGACCAAATACAACGAGGTCTAACAGTGAGTTACCACCTAAACGGTTGGCGCCATGAACAGATACACAGGCAATTTCACCGACAGCAAACAGTCCAGGAATAACAACATCTTCGCCCTTCTCATTTACACGAATGGCTTGGCCTGTCACTTTTGTTGGAATACCACCCATCATATAGTGGCAAGTAGGAATAACCGGAATTGGCTCTTTGATAGGATCAACGTGTGCGAATGTACGAGACAGATCAAGAATACCCGGTAAACGTGATTCAAGGACTTCTTTACCAAGATGGTCGAGTTTCAATTTCGCATGAGGACCCCAAGGACCATCACAACCACGGCCTTCACGAATCTCAATCATGATTGAACGAGCCACTACGTCACGACCAGCAAGGTCTTTAGCGTTTGGTGCATAACGTTCCATAAAGCGTTCACCGTCTTTATTCAACAGATATCCGCCTTCACCACGACAACCTTCGGTCACTAACACACCCGCACCCGCAATACCGGTTGGGTGGAATTGCCACATTTCCATATCTTGCAGTGGAACACCTGCACGAACCGCCATGCCAACACCATCACCAGTGTTGATATGTGCATTTGTGGTAGATTGATAAATACGGCCCGCACCACCTGTGGCTAAAATAGTGGCATTAGCTTTGAAATAAACGACTTCACCCGTTTCGATGCAAATTGCAGTACACCCAACAATATCACCATCTTGGTTTTTCACGAGATCCAGTGAATACCACTCTGAAAAGATAGTTGTGTGATTTTTTAAATTTTGCTGATACAGGGTATGCAACAATGCGTGCCCAGTACGGTCAGCAGCGGCTGCAGTACGCGCAGCTTGTTCGCCACCGAAATTCTTAGACTGACCACCAAACGGACGTTGATAAATACGGCCATCATCTAAGCGAGAAAATGGAAGCCCCATATGTTCCAGCTCTAAAATTGCTTCAGGGCCAGTTTTACACATATATTCGATTGCATCTTGGTCACCGATATAATCGGAACCTTTTACTGTATCGTACATGTGCCATTCCCAGTTATCCTCATGAGTATTACCTAGCGCAACAGTAATACCGCCTTGAGCTGAAACAGTATGAGAACGAGTAGGAAAAACTTTAGAAATTAGTGCGCAAGACAAACCCATTTGGGAAATCTGTAAAGCAGCACGCATACCCGCGCCACCAGCACCAATAACAACGGCATCAAACTCTCTTACTGGCAGATTCATTACACACCCCACACCACAATTGTTCCATAAATAAGATAAACCAACAGCGCAACAACAATAATCAGTTGTAAAGTCAGGCGTAATGCCAGCGGTTTAATATAGTCCGTTAACACTTGCCACATGCCTATCCACGCGTGGATAAGAATAGAAAGCAACGTCAAGATGGTGAACACTTTGGTTAGGGATGAGCTAAAGAACCCACGCCATACTTCATAGGTAATTTCTGTGGTTGCAATAAAACCCACAAGATAAAGAACATATAAAACGATGATGATGGCTGAGGCACGCAGAAATAACCAATCCTGTATGCCAGTACGGCCTAAAGTAGAAGAATTACTTACCATACTAATACCCCCGCCAATATTGATAAAATTACTGTAATAACCATAGATGCAGCCGCTGAATTGCGACCTACAACTAAGGTTTCATCAATAAAGCCGAAGTCCATTAACATGTGACGAATACCACCACAAATATGGTATGCCAATGCCGTTAGGATGCCCCACAAAATAAATTTTGCGAAGAAGCCAGTCATTATTTCAGCAGCTTGCTGAAAACCTTCAGGAGAGGAGAGAGAGGTGCCAAGTAACCACAGTAAGATGCCAACTGCGACTAACATGATAACCCCAGAGACACGATGCAAGATCGATGCGATAGCAGGGAGTGGAAACTGTATCGTCTGTAAATCCAGATTGACAGGTCTTTGTTTTTTCACAATTTATGCCCACACAGCTTTTATAATTTTTCCTTCCTCCGGACCTGGATGGAAATCAAACAGCGAATGGGGTACAAAGGCACATTTTAAGTAAAATGTTAAATCCGTCTATTTTACAAAAATTGTGGATTCGTTACGCTGGTTCTCCATACAACAAAGGTTCCGGAGACCTGCGCGCAGTATAAGTGCTTCACAAACTTATTACAATTACCACACAACTTGTGTGCCAGACATTTGCCTCGAACAGTGAGAGGGATCACTATTTAATATATCTGATGCAAAAATGATTATCATTTTTGACACATGTACAACATTTTTATTACATTTACTGCATAATTTTAATGTTTATGTTTTTTTTGTGCGCAAACACGCTTCCAGAAACCTCAAACTTATGTAAAAGTGTTGTCAGTACTAATTCTAAGTGCATTGCATAAAAAAGCACCTAAAAAAACATAACATCAAAAGCTCCTTAACATAAGTGACACACTATAGACCTAGATATGACGGGCATAAAATAAAACCCGACTGGGTACCTTACATCAACTATAGTTTCACTATCGAAGTGCATCTTTATTCTTTATGGAGATACCCTCGACTTTGTTAGGAGACATATAAGCGCTAAGGAGATTATAAATGGCTGATAACAAAGCTAAGCTAACGATTGATGAAACATCTGTAGACTTGGACGTTCTATCCCCTACACTCGGTTCCAAAGTTATTGATATTCGTACTCTCGGCTCCAAAGGTTATTACACCTACGATCCCGGCTTTACCTCAACCGCCTCTTGTGAGTCAAAAATCACTTTTATTGATGGTGATAACGGTATCTTACTTCACCGTGGTTTCCCTATCGGGCAATTAGCGACTGAATCAACATACTTGGAAGTTTGTTATATCCTACTGTACGGTGAAGCTCCGACCCAAGAGCAATACGACAATTTTAAAACGACTGTCACTCGTCACACCATGATCCATGAACAAATCACCCGTCTGTTCAATGGTTTCCGCCGTGACTCTCACCCAATGGCTGTATTGTGTGGCGTAACAGGGGCTTTAGCTGCGTTCTATCATGATGCATTGGATGTCAGTAATCCGGTTCACCGCGATATCACGGCTTATCGCCTGTTATCCAAAATGCCAACCGTGGCGGCAATGTGTTACAAATACTCAATTGGTCAACCTTTTGTGTATCCAAAAAATGACCTATCTTATGCGGGTAACTTCTTGCATATGATGTTTGCAACACCATGCGAAGAGTATGTCGTCAATCCAGTACTTGAGCGTGCTATGGATAGAATTTTCATCCTTCATGCTGATCACGAACAAAATGCGTCAACATCTACAGTACGTACCGCAGGCTCTTCAGGTGCAAATCCATTTGCCTGTATTGCAGCGGGTATCGCGTCACTTTGGGGGCCAGCTCATGGCGGTGCGAACGAAGCGTGTTTACGTATGCTGGAAGAGATCAAAACAGTTGAACACATTCCTGAATTCATTAAACGTGCAAAAGACAAAAATGACTCCTTCCGTTTAATGGGCTTTGGTCACCGTGTTTACAAAAACTACGATCCTCGTGCAACAGTTATGCGTGAAACTTGTCATGAAGTGTTAAAAGAATTAAACCTCAATGACAGCCTACTTGAAGTGGCAATGGAATTAGAACGCATCGCATTAAACGACCCGTACTTTATTGAGAAAAAACTGTACCCTAACGTAGATTTCTACTCTGGTATTATCCTTAAAGCGTTAGGTATTCCATCCAATATGTTTACTGTTATTTTTGCGATTGCACGTACAATTGGCTGGATTGCTCACTGGAATGAAATGCACGAAGATGGTCTGAAAATTGCGCGTCCTCGTCAGCTTTATACTGGTTATAATGAGCGCGATTTTAAAAGTGAAATTAAAAAGAAATAATTGAGTTCTATTAATTATTTATCTTGATAAGCCCCGTTTTAAATCGGGGCTTTATAATTTTAGCTACTATTAGCGACTAAAAGTTAATCAGCTTTTTAAATATTCTTGTGGCGTCTGCCCTGTCATTTTCTTAAAAAATGTAATAAAGGCACTGTCACTAGCAAATCCTAATATCTGACTAATATCTATATAACGATGATGAGTAGCTAATAATTCAATGGCTTTCATTAATCGCCACTGTTGACGCCATTGTTGGTAACTTAAACCTGTTTCTTTATAAAATAAACGCGTGATCGTTTTTTCACTCGCTCCCACATATTTCGCCATTTCTTGTAACGGTGGAGGTAAATCATCAAACGATAAACGTTTTAATCGCCTATCTTTCGGCATAAATAAATGATTGGGTTGTCGTTGAGCCTGCATGATTTCGTCAAAGAAAACAGCTAATAGATTCGCATAACGCCCTTCTTCCCATTGCGTATCAAAATCAGCCACAGAAATACGCTCAAGAATTTCTCGCAAAAGAGGAGAAAGCGTAAATATCTCACTCTCACTTGGAAATTTATCATGATATTTATCGGAAATATAAACAGAACGATATCCCACAGAGGCATACATTTCGACTCGATGTTCCAATTTTGCAGGTATCCACGCAATTCTCATGGGAGGCAAAACAGAAACCCGAGAGGCTAAAGTAATTCGCATACATCCTGACTGCGTAAATAATAATTGTCCTCTATCATGAGAATGAAATCCTGAATCGTGCTTTCCCATTTCTGCTGCAATACCCACTACTGATGCAAGATGCTCTTCTGGCACAAAGTGGTCGTATTGATTAAGCCAAGCCATCACTTGTCCTATTTGAAAAATAATATGTCTTTATATTTATAACAAGACATTCATTATCTCTGTATTCTGTTCATCAAGATTTAAGGATGTAGGATAAAAAGATGAACAAAAAACTCTCTTTATGGTTAGCAATTGCGTTAATGATGTTTCCACAAATTGCAGAAACCATTTATAGCCCAGCACTTACTGATATTGCAAACGGCTTTTATGTCAGTGCAAACGAGGCTGGACAAACACTTTCGCTCTATTTCTTTGCATTTGCATTGGGGGTCATTATATGGGGTCGGTTATGTGATGTCATTGGTCGTCGTCCGACAATGTTAGCTGGGTTGTTTATTTATGCTATTGCTTGTCTTGGTGTTTTCATGACACAAGATTTTTCAGTATTACTTGGATTGCGCATGCTTTCCGCTTTTGGTGCTGCGGTAGGCTCGGTCGGCACACAAACCATTATGCGTGATGTCTATAATGGTGATGAGTTAGCAAAAGTATTCTCAGTTATGGGAGCCGCTATCGCATTAAGTCCAGCAATAGGTATGTTAAGTGGTTCATTATTAGTGAGTTATGCAGGCTACCAAGGTGTATTTAGTGGCCTGGCCCTTCTTGCTGTGATTTTACTGTTATGGAGCACTTTTTCTTTACCTGAAAGCCGTCCTGAAACAGTAAAAACAGCGCCGTTAGGAGAAACGGCAATAAAAATGCTTAAAGATAAGCAAATTGCTAAAACAGTATTATTAATTGCCTTTTTTAATATCAGCCTCTTTGCTTATTATCAGTTAGCACCTTTTATGTTTGATAAACAAGGTCATAGCGCAAGCACCTTTGGATATAGTGGCATTGTGTTAGCAATAGGTGTCGGTGTTGGCTCTTATATTAATAAAGCATTATTAAATCATCATTGGTCATGTGGAAAATTAGTTTTACTTGCCAGCTTTATTGCATTAGTCAGTGCTGTGGGTGTTTATTTTTTACGTGACCACATTAGCTTTATTATCCCGATGATGACGAGTGTTATTGCTTATGGCATTGCTATTCCAAATATCTTAGCCACGGCATTAGCACAGTATAAAGATCGTTTAGGCACTGCCGGGGCATTATTAGGCTTGTTCTACTATTTGTTAATTGGTGTCGGGCTTGCACTTGCTGGATGGGGGCAAAGCTTAGCAATCACTTTACTAATTTGTAGTCTAGGTTCATTGCTACTCTCTTTTTCTCGTCAAACGACAAAATAATAAATTCGAAAGAACTTCTTATATTCATAAGAGGTTCTTTTTATTTTGTGATATTTATATAAAATCAAAAGGAATAAACTGACTAATAAAAGAACAAATAAGGATAAAACATGCCAAATGGAATGAGTGCAACTCAAAAAAACCTTGAAAAGAAATTAGCTAAATTTAATAACGTAAATAACCTTTATCCCCTTGATGTACCTGAACTAACTAAACTTAAAGATACTTTTCTACCTGATAATACCTATGAGTACATAGTCCACTCATATAAAGAATTATTAAAAGAGATGAAACAAAAGGCAATTGACGAAAAAAATTGGAATAAACACTCTTCATTTGTTCATAAAGAAGCACAAGAGTCTTATGAAGCCTTATCTCACTATAATGAAACCAGCCTGAAAAATATTTTAAACCAGCTTAATTCACCTGAAGGTTCTCTCAATGAGTTAGATCGTGAAATTATTCAATACAAAAACATAATTACAAGCTTGCCTGAATTCACAATTTTTCATCTTATTCGCTCAATAGATGATTACCTTAAACCAAAAAACATAACGAGTTATGCAATTAATTATTATGATCCTAAGCATATTTTAGAACATATCGAATTGCGTCATATTGAAGAACTCTTAATTCAAAGAAATTACCCTAATGCAAAACGTATTATTGCCAGTTTTTTTCTTGGGCAATACGGTATAGAACATTTATCAAAATCAGAGCAAATTTGGCCTTTTTATTACCAAAACCCAGAATATATCGCAGAAGCCTTACAACTTATTCCCAATCAAGGTAATACTAATAATGACCAATTTAGCCTTGATAATGCACTTCGTGTATTAAAAACCTACCCCGTTATTCCATCACAATTTATTCCTAAAGTATTACAACTCGCTTTAGGCGATATACAAATTTATCGCTTTGATGCACAAGAGCTTATTGAAAAGCTCCCAGAGCCTCACTTATTTATTCAAGAAGGTCTGAATTTAAAGAAAAAAAATGCTCGAGTGATTGCAATTAATTGGTTAATTGAACTCAATAATCATGATGCTGTTCCTGCGTTAATCGCCTTATTAAAGACAGAAAATGACGAGGTTATTCGTACGCTTTTAATTACTGCCCTAGAACATTTTGGTGAAGATATTTCAGATTTTCTTGATCCCCTTACCTTACTTGCAGAAGCTGAAATTGGCTTAAAAAATAAGATCCCAGATAATTTATCTTGGTTTGATTTTAATGCTGTACCTCAATTGAGATGGAAAGATAATAAAGTTGTTGAGCCTAGAATTATTCAATGGTGGATAATATTAGCGGTAAAATTAAAACTTCCAACAGGTAATACGCTATTACATCGCTATATCAATTTACTTTCGTTGAAAAGCCAACAGACTCTTGCTCAGTTTTTGTTAGTTAAATTTATTACTCAAGATGTCGATACACCATCAAAAGATAAAATTTATCTAAGTTCAGGGCTATCTTATTCCGCACCTATGTCAGCAATTAAAGAAAAAGGGATGTTAGGGCTTATTTTTCCAATTGAAGGCTATATTGCTGTACCTTTATTGCGAAATTATATGCGTGACCATTATGAACGCCGAGCACAAATAGAAGCAATGATTGACGCTATTGGTGGAAGTAATGACCCAATTATTATCCAATTTTTACTTTCTATTTCTCGCCGTTATCGTGCAGCATCTATTCAAACTAAAGCTCGGCTATTAATTACCCAGATAGCACAACGTAATAATTGGACAGAAGATGAACTTGCAGATAGAACCATACCAACAGCAGGACTTGATGACTCAGGTGTACTAACTTTAGATTATGGTGAACGTACATTCACTGCAAAAATTAACGATAAATTGCAATTCGTCTTATTTAATCCTGAAGGCAAAGTGGTAAAAGCGTTGCCAGCACCTCGTGTTAATGATGACAGCGCACTGATTAAAGAGACAAAAAAATACTTCACAGCAAGTAAAAAAGAATTAAAGCAAATTATCGAATCACAAACGGTACGTTTATACGAATCAATGTGTACTCAGCGCCAATGGTTAAGTGCTGACTGGCAAGAATTTCTTCAAACTAATCCGATTATGCATAAATTAATGGAACGATTAATCTGGCAAGAGTTGAAAGATAATAAAGTCATTAATACTTTTCGTCCTGCGAATGATGGCGCTTTATTAAATATCGAAGATGAAGAAATTACATTACAAAGTGATTCATCTCTTCGTTTAGCACATTGTGTATTTTTAAATAAGGAAGAAAAATATGCATGGTTAGCACATTTTAAAGATTACAAAGTAACATTTTTATTTTCCCAATTAGATCATGACATACCAATATTAGAAGATAAACAAACTCAGATCGCAGAGAAAAAAGGTTGGTTAACTGATGCCTATACATTAAGAAGTGCAATGACAAAATTAGGTTATCAACGTGGTTCAGTAGAAGATGCTGGATTTTATAACTGTTATCACAAATATTTTTCTGGCTTAGATCTCAGTGTCATTATCAACTTTAGTGGTAACTGTGTACCTGAAGAAAATGTCACAGTCGCATTATTAGAGTTAGTTTTTGAAAAAGGCCGCCAAAGTGGATTCGATAGACATCAATTAGCTATCAAAAATATTCCACCTATTTTATTAGCAGAAAGCTATGCGGAATACTTAAAAGTCGCAGATGCTTGCACGGGCTTTTCTCCTGACTGGGAAAAGAAATTACCTTGGTAAACACTATTCATTGATGATTTTCTTATCCCGTACTAAATGAAAAGTACGGGATTGTTTCTAGCAATATTAAGTTTCGTTTTTTGCTGTTAATTCTCAATCAATTTAGCTAAGGGTTAATGCTTATTTTGTTAAACAGACAATTCTTAAATTTTTCAAATACCACAAAAAATGCCTTTATTATCACTTCTTCATTTTCAGCACTTTTTCCTGATATAGCGTTTTATATATTGCAGAATTGAATATTAATAAAGCTAGGGTAGCTTTTTTAGCGTTTATATCTATAAATTTAACAAATGATATATCTTGCCTTCGTTTCTAGCAGTGATAATCAAATTGTTCGTTTCGCTATTTCATGGTAAAAAAAACTGTTTATCCATACATAGCTTAAGGAACTGGCGTGATAAAAAAAATCTTAGACATTTTCCCTATTTTTGGGAAAAAAGACGTCGATATTACTGAGAAATATCTCCAAGAATCTCTTGTACTGCTTGCTATATTTGATGAAGGGTTACCTAAACGTGCATTAGATTATGTACTTACAGGCAAAAACCCTGAAATTCTTTTTGAATTAAATAAACTGGATGCAGCAAAAGCAGCCGTTTATTTTCATCGTGCAGGAACATTAGAATGGTGGTATGCCAGTAATGTTGATACAGGAAAATATAGTAAAGTTATCACCCAAGGTCTTAATGCCCGCCATAAGCTCTACTCTAAAGTTGGCGAAAGCTTTTCCTTAGAACAAGTCGCTCGTTATGCAAAAGTCATTGCAGCTGCATGCCAAGATATCAATATCAAAGTGACAACACCTGAAGTGCCAACTTGGGTTATTTACCTGTTAGTTGATGCGTTTTACACCACTTATGATAATGCACGTAATCTTAATTTAGAGCATCGTAAATATTGGAGTATGGAATTTATCGCTAATATGGTCGAAGCAGAGGCCAATATTTCAGGCGAAAATGCATTATTTGCAGTATTCGATAGAAAAGATATCTCTGAATATTACGCTTCTAATCTTAAACGTATTTATGAACTTCATGATTTAAAAGATTATCTACTTTCACATCAAGAATTTATTAGAACAGAATTAATCGAAAAACTGTCAGCAAATGGTTTAGTTGAGCTAATTAACTATCTAAATAAAAATACGATACTACGCGATACTTTTGCAGATATTATTGTTTTACTTGCCACCAGCAGTTTAAAAACAGTAAAAAAAGCCGCAGAACCTATTTTGAATACCTTACCGGCTGAAATTGTAAAAGAAAATTTAACTCATGTTTTAATGAATGGTACACCAAAACAACGTACACAAGCGGCTGATTTATTTGCTCGCCAAGGTGAAAACCGTGATGTACTTGAAGAAGCGTTAAAACATGAAACCTCAAAAGCAGTCATCAAGAGCATTGAAAGTGCCCTACAACGTTTTAGCGTTGTTGATAATGCAAACACTGTTGATGCCATCGAAGCGCCTGATTTTACACCATTAGAAGATACGCCATTACCTGATAGTGCCCGTGATATTATGGTCAATAACTTCAATGAGATGTTAGCTAAAGCGAAAGAAAATGCTGAACGCGAAATTGAAGAAAATAAAACATCGAAACACTCTTATAATTGGGCACAACGTCATTATAAAGATTTATCTAAGATTGATGAAAAACAATGTCGTGCATTAGTTGATAAACTCAACAGTGGGCAAGGCACTATTCAGTCGAATGAAATCCAAATTATTAAACACAAAAATCGTATTCCTAATTTGCCAGAATACACATTCTTCCATGCTATGCGGGTGATAACTAACAATCGCCAACATGCCGATCACTTCTCCTCTCACTACTTTAATGGTGATATTCCTGAGCGTTTATTTAGTGATATTGAATTACGACAAGTTGAAAATGTATTAGAAAGATGTAGCTTCAAACGCGCAGCCCGTGTCACAGCGGCACTATGCTTAGAATCTTATCAAGATGGTTTACGCCGTTTTCGTAAACCAGAACAAGTTTGGCCATTCTTCTCTCAGCATACTGATTATATTGCTGAAGCTCTAAACTTAATGCCAAACCAAAGCGAACATCGCTATCGTCAATTTGAAACATCACAAGGTATTGAAGTATTAGGTCGTTTCCCAACAATTCCTGCACAATTTATTCCGCGTATCATGGAATTGGCATTAGGTGAAAATAAAACACACCGCGTTTCTGCACAAAAATTATTAGAAACACTGCCTAATATTCATTTAAGTGCACAAGAAGGATTAACCTCTAGTAAACAAGAGATCCGTGTTACAGCCATTGAATGGCTAGCTCGCTTAAATAATCCGGATTCCTTACCTGCGCTTAATACCTTATTGAAAAAAGAGAAACGCGAAGTAGTACGAGCCTCTTTACTCACTGCATTAGAGCAATTAGGTGAAGACATTTCGAGCTACTTATCGCCAAAAACGTTATTAGCAGAAGCTGAAAAAGGCCTTAAAGCCAAAGCACCAGCAAGTCTCGCTTGGTTTAATTTTGAGGCAATCCCTGCATTAACATGGGAAAACAAGAAAGCGGTTGATCCCGCGATTATTCGTTGGTGGATTATTCTGGCAGTAAAATTAAAAATGCCAGGAGGCAACGCGCTATTACAACGTTATATCGGCCTGCTTTCTACAGATAGCCAACATAAACTTTCTAGCTTTATTCTACATACCTTCGTTGCTCAAGACATTAAAGGGCCATCACTGGAAGAAGCGATGGTAGAAGCGCAACGTGAAGCGCCGGGACGTTTAAGTAATTATCAAAATTGGGCTAAACGTTATCCTGAATATTATGCTAAATATGAAAACTTCACATTAGAACAAGTGGTTGAAGAGATTAAAAACGAGGTATTACGTCGTTATTTAGGCTCAGCAATCAGTGATAAAGGTATGCTTGCGCTTATCTGTGGTATTGAAGGTCATGTTGCGGTATCTGTACTACGCAACTATATGCGCGATCATTATCAGCGTCGTGCTCAGATTGAAGCGATGATTGATGCTGTTGCTTCAAGCAATGATCCTATTATCATCCAGCTTCTTCTTTCGCTATCTCGTCGCTATCGCACTGCATCTGTTCAGGAAAAAGCCCGTAATTTAGTTACGCAAATCGCAGAGCGTAATGGCTGGAGTGCAGATGAATTAGCCGATAGAACTATTCCAACCGCAGGTTTTGATGATACTGGAACACTAGTGCTGGAATATGGTGAACGTATTTTCACTGCAAAAATGGATGCCAAACAAAAACTTGTTCTGTTTAATCCAGAAGGTAAAGAGGTTAAAGCGTTGCCTGCTGCGCGCAAAAATGATGATGCAGAGCTGATTAAAGAAGCAAAAAAACTTTTCACTTCAAGTAAAAAAGAACTTAAACAAGTTATTGAATTACAAAGTGTGCGTTTATATGAAGCTATGTGTGCTCAACGTCAATGGTTAAGTGCAGATTGGCAAGAATATATTTTAGCTCACCCAATTATGCATAAATTAATCGAACAATTAGTTTGGCAGGAAGTTAAAGATGGCGAAGTGATCAATACGTTCCGCCCTTCTGATGATGGCGCATTACTTAACCTTGAAGATGACGAAGTCACTTTACAAAACGATTCATTTATTCAATTAGCCCACGCGGCATTAGTTAATGAAGATGAACGTAAAGCATGGATCGCGCATTTTAAAGATTACAAAGTGAAGTTCTTATTCTCACAAATGGAACATAAAATCCCAGAGTTAGATCTAACGCAAACAGAAGTTGAAGACCGAAAAGGCTGGATCACAGACACCTTCACTTTACGCGGTATTTTAACCAAAATGGGTTATCAGCGTGGCCCAGCAGAAGATGGAGGCTCGTTCTCCCACTATTACAAATTCTTCTCTAGTTTAAACTACTACGTCAACATCGGTTTCAGTGGTAGCTATGTGCCAGAGGAAAACATTCCTGCCGTCTTATTCGATTTAAGTTTTGAGAAAAATCAGCAAGATTACTGGGATCGCAATAATGTTGAGCTAAAAGAAGTTCCGCCAATTTTATTAGCTGAAAGCTATGCTGATTATCTAAAAATCGCTGAAGCTTGTGCAGGATTCGATCCTGAATGGGAAAAGAAAACACCTTGGTAATAATTAGGGATAACTAGGAAAGAATATGGCTAAAAAAGCACCCGCAGAACAACAAGCAATCAGGGAAAGTGCTGAGGTTCGATTTGCTCAAGAGTTAGAGTGTTTAACAAAAGCAGATGTAAATAATCCTAAACCACAAGGATGGCTTCGCTCTCCTCGTGCTGTACGCCAATTTATTTTAGGTGATGATGCATTAGGTATCACACCTAAGTTTTTCGGCGACGATGCCTTGGTTGATCGCGCAATTGTCACATTATTAGGCAAGCAAGGTTTAATGCTAGTTGGTGAGCCAGGTACAGCAAAATCAATGCTCTCAGAGCTTTTTGCTGCCGCCATCAGCGGTGATTCAGGATTAACTATTCAAGGCACTGCGGGCACTACAGAAGATCACATCAAGTACTCATGGAACTATGCGTTGTTATTAGCAGAAGGCCCAACAGAGCGCGCTTTAGTGGGATCGCCGCTTTATCAAGGTATGTTACAAGGTAAAATTGTTCGTTTTGAAGAGATAACCCGTTGTCCCCCTGAAATTCAGGATGTACTGGTTTCTTTGATGTCAGAAAAACAGTTAATGATCCCCGAAATGGGTGATGGTGCGCGTATTAGTGCAAAACCTGGGTTTAACCTTATCGGTACAGCAAACTTACGTGATCGTGGTGTCCACGAAATGTCTGCCGCATTAAAACGTCGTTTTAATTTCGAAACGGTAAAACCCATTCGTGATCCAGCATTTGAAATCAGCTTAATTCAATCACAGCTAGAAAATGAATTAGGCTCTTTAGCTAATGAAGTGACAGTACCTGTTGATGTAGTGGAATTACTGGTAACCACATTCCAAGAATTACGTTCAGGTAATACACAAGATGGCGGTAATATCAAAACCCCTGATGCAGTTATGTCTACCGCAGAAGCGGTGAACATTGCTTATGCTTGTGCCTTAGAAGCACATTATTTAGGTGATGGCGTAATGAATGCTGGTGCGATTGCACGCCAATTAATCGGTGTTGTATTAAAAGATAATGCTGATGATATTAAACGTATTCGTTATTACATGGACAATGTAGCTAGAGAACGCGCAAGAAACAGTAAAGAGTGGAAAGCATTCTTTGATGCATCAAAAGAGTTTTGGCAATAACACGCTGAGATTAATTGCTACACAATAAATACGTTATTTATCAATTAAAGGCAGAGTTTACTGACTCTGCCTTTTCACCCAGAAAAGGGATCGACACGGTGACGCTACCTTCAATACCTTTGCCAGAAAGAATTGACCAAGCACGACTGAAATGGACGTCGTTACAGCAACAACATCTCTATTTTGCCCCTGTACGCCATCACAGCCCCGCTTGTGCTTATGCTGTTTTATCACTAATTGATTCGGTAAAGCCTGACTATATATTAATTGAAGGCCCTGATACCTTTAATTCTCTTATTCCAAGCCTGACTGATAAAAGCACCCTGCCTCCGGTGGCTATTATGGGGCAAGCAGAATATTTGCATAATGATGGTAACCAAGAAGAGCGAGAAAAATCACTGCACTCTGCCTATTTTCCATTTTGTGAATATTCTCCTGAATGGCAGGCATTACGAGGTGGTTTACGCATCAATGCAAAAACACGCTTTATCGATTTACCATGGGCGGCTCAAGTTAATAACGAAGAGTATAGTGATTCACAAAGTCGCAGCTTACAAAAAGAACGTTATTTAGCCCATAGCCAATTTATTGCACAATTAGCCAAAAAATGTCATTGCCGTGATCACGATGATGTTTGGGAGCATCTTTTTGAGCTACGCAACATTGAAGCTTTAGCTGATTGGCAAGCCCTCTTTAATGATACCTTTATTTGGTGTGCTCTTGCGCGTCTTGATTATGAGCCAGAAGTACTTGAATCAGAAGGTTCTTCGCAACGTGAAGCACATATGCTCACTCATATTAAAACCATCAAACAACAAGAGCCCAATGCCAAGATTTTAATTGTAACTGGAGGATTTCATACCCTTGCATTAATTGAAGGTCTAGCTGATTCACAATCTCAATCTTTCGCCATTTCTAGCACAGAGCAAAAGCAATTCACTAAAATGCAAAGAATGGCCGAAAAAGAACAAGCTTGGCTTATTCGTTACAGTTTTGACAGATTAGATGCACTTAATGGCTATGCTTCTGGTATGCCATCTCCGGCTTTTTATCAACAAGTTTGGCAAAGTTTGATGCAACAACATCATGATAAATTAGAAAATAATGCTCTTGCTAAACAGCCAACACAAATTTATCGCAATAAAATGGGGATCGCATTTTTAAGCTCAGTGGCTCAATCTATTAGAGAAAAACAATTTGATAATCCACCTAGTTATTTAGCCGTAAAACTGGCTGCCGAGCAAAGTTTACGCCTTGCTTTACTTAGAGATCATGCTGGTATGGGTCGCTATGATTTGCTTGATGGTTTACAAAGTGCCTTTATTAAAGGCAGTTTAGATGATAGCCAAAGCGAGTTATGGACAGAAATTAAAACCTGTTTTTCCGGCTATCTATTAGGCAAAATTCCATTAGGTACAGCAACACCACCGTTGGTAAATGAAACCTATGAACGTGCCAGAGGTTTTCGTTTTAAACTTGATGATACATTAGCAAAAACCACTAAATGTGATGTTTACCGCAACCCTCAACATCGCTTAAGAAGTCGTTTTTTACATTTACTGGCTTTCTTAGAAATTCACTTTGCACATCGAATCAATGGCCCTGACTTTCTTTCTGGTCATCAATTGGATTTATTGTTTGAAGAGTGGCAATACGCTTGGACACCCAATGTGGAAGGAGAGCTGATTTCATTATCAGAGAAAGGCTCACAACTTGAAGCTATCGCCTTAACTAAGTTGTTATCTATGGAAAAACAGCTTGAAGAACAAGGCCAAGGTCGCTCAAGTCAAAGTGCTGTCACTTTATTAACACAAGCAGCATTAATTGGCCTCCACCAGCGCATTCCATCACTCTTTAAACTATTAGATAGCTATATTCAGCAAGATTTTCGCCTTGAGTCATTAACTCAATGTGGACATAAATTGATCCATTTATGGCGAGGTCGTCAATACCTTGATATTACCGATGAGCTAGCACTGGAAAATCGACTACATCAAGTTATCCCTCAAGCATTTTTTTGCTTAGAACAACTCGCTCAAGGTGATGAACAACAACAAGAAAGCAATTTACAAGCTTTGCTCTCTTTACGTGAACTGATTGAATTTATGCCATCACTCAATAATCCTCATGATTACAAAAGCGATTTCTATCAGCAACTTAATCGCCTTGATGGTCAACTAGATGCAGTTCCTTTATTAAAAGGTGCTGTTGATGCATTGCGCTATTTAGGCTCATATATTGATGAAACTACGCTGACAAACGCATTAAATGCCACGTTTAGTACAGGAAGTTCTCCTGAACAAGCTATTGGTTATTTTGTCGGGATTATGCGAACAGCACCAGAGCTTGTGATCCGCTTACCTTTATTGGTTGATCACTTAAATACCTTGTTACAACAATGGGATGAAGAGCGTTTCATTCAGATCTTACCTGATCTGCGTTTTGCATTTAGCCAACTTAATCCCAAGCAAAATGCAGAGCTTGCACAATATATTGCCAACGATATTGGTTTAGATACACAAGCGTTATCATTATGGCAGTCAGAATTTAGTGCCAAACAAATGATTGAAGCCACTAAACTCAATCAAAAACTGCAACAGCGTATAACGGAGCAAGGCATAATTTCTTGGTTTGATACTAAGAAAGCAGAGAAAGGAGACAATGCCTATGAGTCAGCATAATGACGATATGCCTGAAGATAAAATACAACAAGCAAAACGCTGGCGCCTGATTTTAGGTCAATATGCGGATGATGCTCTTGGGCAAGCGACTTTTAATGCTGATGATTTAAAAGTTGAACGTACACTCGACTTTCTCTATCGCCGAGAATATCAGCGCCGAGGGCTTCGCCAAGAGCGAGGACGCCATGGTTCACTCGATGCATCGCAACTTACCGCGGTAAACTGGCTAAATCAAGCACGTAAGCTATTTCCTAATAGCACCTTTGAACGTATGCAATCACAAGCTATTGAACGTTATCAAATCAGTAGCTTTCTTAAAGATCCTAATACGTTAAAAGCAATGGAGCCCACAAAAGCGTTAGCCAAAACACTATTAAGCTTACGTGGACGAATGAGCGAAGAAACACGAGATGCTGTTAAAACTATTATTCGCAAAGTGGTTGAAGATATTTTACGTCAAATTCGTAATAATTTTCGCCAATCATTAACGGGACGTCGTAATCGCTTTAGACGCTCTTTGGTGCCTAATAGTCGCAACTTTGATTGGCGCGCAACTATTGCTGCAAATTTAAAACATTACGATACCCAAAATCGTCGCTTAGTCATTGAAACACCTTATTTTAACTCACGGATGCAACAACATTTTCCGTGGGATGTTATTCTCTGCGTTGACCAAAGTGCGTCAATGTCTAGTTCCATTATGTATGCAGCTGTTTGTGCCAGTATTTTAGCTTCATTGCCTGCCGTTAATGTCTCTTTAGTGGTTTTTGATACTCAAGTTGTCGATTTATCTCATTTAGCAGACGATCCTGTTGAGGTTTTAATGACCGTACAATTAGGGGGCGGTACTGATATTGCAGGTGCAATGCAATACTGTGAAAGTTTAGTCAAAAACCCTAAACGTACCGTTATTTCACTAATCAGTGACTTTGAAGAAGGTGGCTCATTAAACCGATTATTAGATTGCACACAACGTCTTAATAGCCAACAAGTTAAATTATTAGGGCTTGCGGCACTTGATGATGAAGCTCAACCTGTTTATGACTCTGCGATTGCACAAAAACTTGCGGACAGAGGTATGCAAGTTGCCGCCTTAACACCAGAACATTTCGCACAATGGCTAGCAGAGGTAATGCAATGAGTTGGCAAACCGTTTACTTTCATTACGATGAAGATGCGCTCACTGTATTTGCTAATGCAGGATTATTAAGACGCGCAAGAAAAGACGTTGATAACGAAAAAGTATCACTCACTGATGCCAATACAGGGCAATTCAGTAGTGATGGACAAAATGTTGTTTTACACGAAGCAGGTATTCAACAAGCCAGTTGCGATTGTTCTGCATCTGGTTGCTGTAAACATATTTTAGCCGCCGTTTTATGGCTACAAGCTAATAATAATGCTGATAATTCAAATATTAATAATAGTGATGAAATATCATCAGAAACCATTACTGAGCCTGTTGAAATCATCCCTCTGTTACCCACATTATTTGCTCTTGATCCAGAAGTATTAATCAAAAAAGCGGGTAAACCAGCCTGTCGGGCAGCAATTAAATTAATTGAGCAATGGGAAAATATAATATTCAATCTAGAAGACACAGGAATTCAGTTAAAAATTCAACTTCCTGATGTAAATGAACCTGTTATTTTCTTACAAGCGAGTGGTTACGATGGCATGTTATCACCATTTTCCGACTCACAGAAAAAAGCCTTTCATCTTGCTATCGTGGCTAAATTATTTGAGCAATACTCGAAACCTTGGGCGTGGCCAGAAGATTTAATGACGGCGCAATCTTCTAAACGTCCCCTGAATGATGAAGAAATAGCGCTAATTAATACCATTGAACAATTTATTTATGATTTATTACGCCAAGGGCTATCACATATTAGCTTAAGCAGTGCCACACAGTTGCACTTATTAAATATGTCCGCTCGAGCAGAAGGTTTACCTCGTTTAGCGTCTTATTTACGAACATTAAGCACTCAAGTCAAACTGTTGGCAGAAAGACATTTCACTATGGATGAAAGCAATGTCTTGCGTTTATTAGCCCATATTTCTGCCTATCTATTCCAATTATCTAATGCGACACCAGAACAGTTAAAAGTGTTACGAGGGCAACTTCGTCGTCAATATGATGATAAAAAAAATAGCCTTTCCCTTATTCCGGTTGGAGCAAATTGGTGGACAGCACAAAGTGGCGCATTAGGAGCAACGTTTACCTTTTGGGATAGCGAAGAAAAACAGTTATTACAAGCGACACAAGCGCGCCCTAATCAGCTCGATACCTTGTTTAATCGTTATGGTGTTTGGAACAGTTTGTCATTATGGAAACAAACTGCGGATAAATTAATGCGTCGTCCTTTTTTATTACAAGAGCCTCGTATTTCTGATGAAGGAAAACTCGCCACTATTGGTGATAGTTTTGCTCAAAATCAAGCAGACTTTCTTGATATGACGGAATACAACAATTTACAAACTGAGCTAGGCATCAATAATTGGCGAGATTTACCTGATTACTTTGCCCATCAAACAGAAGGGTTTCTTTCCCCTCTTGTTTTGCATATCAAAAACTATAAACCTTTAATTTGGTATGAAGTAGAGCAATGCATAATTTGGGAAGTGTCAGATAATCATGAGAATTCAGCATTCTTGCGCCTTTATTGGGAAGGAACAACACAAAATAATCTAGAAGAGTTGCGCTTTCTTACCAAAAAAGAGTTAGAAATTGTCGCAATCACAGTGCAACCCGTTCGACGTGATCTCAATATAGACTTGTTACCAACGACTATTTGGATCAAAACAGAAAAAGGCATTGAACTGTTTTATCTCGATTTTGACCAATTTCCACGTAAGAAAAAACAATCAGGCTTTATTAGTCGTATTCAAGAATATATGGCTAAACGTAAGCAACAAACAGCAATGCATCACAGTGAACCGACTCTAGCACAAAAGTTCTGTCGCCCTATTTTATCGGTATTAGAAGCTCAAGCGTGTACTGGACGAGAATTACTTTCAGAAATGCAAAAAGAGCAATTAGAAATAAGCAAACACACCGCAGATGATTTAGGAATGACATTAATAGCTGATCAATTAGCTTATTATTTGGCGTTAACTTCCCGCGACTCACGGGCGTTATTACAGTTAATTTGGCTATGCGATAATCTGCAACAATTACAAAGTCCGTTACCTATTCAACTTAACGAGTAATTGGTATTAGCGAAAAAAGCTATCTCTCAAATTAAAGAGAGATAGCTTTTAAGATGAGAATAAATAATGGGTTTATGCTGGATTATCAATATCAACAAATGTCACATCTAAATGATGTGTTTGAGCCAGCCATTCACCTAATGCTTTAATACCATAACGCTCTGTTGCATGATGCCCAGCAGCAAAGAAATGAACGCCCATTTCTCTTGCGATATGAATAGTCTGTTCTGAGACTTCACCTGTCACAAAAGCATCTACACCTTGCTCTGCAGCATCTTGAATAAAGCCTTGTCCGCCCCCTGTGCACCACGCAATACTGCGAATAGCGTCAGGTGCATTATCACCACAATGCAATACATTGCGTTGTAACGCTTTTTCTAAACGTGCTTTTAATTCAAGAGGTGTTAAAGGTAAATCAAACACGCCTTTAGGCACTAAAGGTAATATTTCCCCTTCAACTTTAACCCCCATTTTTAACGCTAATTGAGCATTATTTCCTAAGATTGGGTGCGCATCTAACGGCAAGTGATAACCAAAAAGATTAATGTCATTGCAAAGCAATGTCTTTAAGCGATTACGCTTCATTGAACGAATAACAACAGGCTCATTTTTCCAAAAATAACCATGGTGAACTAAAATCGCATCTGCATTTAATCGTACTGCTTCATCAAGTAATGCTTGGCTGGCGGTCACTCCCGTGACTATTTTTTGAATATGAGGGCGTCCTTCAACTTGAAGGCCATTAGGTGCATAATCTTGAAAGTTTTCAATGCTTAGTTTCTCATTAATCACTCGTTCCAGATCAGAGTTCTTCATTTCATTCATCTCCCTATCATCACGAATGCCACTATTTATATAACAATCTAATAAATAGCAATAGGTTAAAAGCATCCGTTTAAGTAAACCATTATTCTTTATTGTAACGTAAAATTTGCAGATTATTTGAAGTTAAGAAAAAACGAGAAGATAGCATTACAAAAATGCTTAAAAAAGAGGGGATAAAAATAACGCCTACTTATGTAAGCGTTATTTTGATGTTCTGTTATTTGTGGCTATTTAATGCCACTTCTGATTTTGCCAGCCAAACTGGTTTATCACTTGTTTTAGACCATACACGGTGTATATAGCTATAAAATTGTGCACGTTTAGGATGGAAAACCATAACAGGAAATGCCGCAACACCTAGCGCAACAGCACCAGTACGACGGGCCAAAACATGTTTTTTTGTATATTCGTTATAAGCTGGCATAGTGCTCTCCTGTATAGAGATTAATTTGATGTTGAAATTTTACCTCATTTGATGAAATTTTACTACTG
Source organism: Proteus genomosp. 4 str. ATCC 51469 (assembly GCF_003144375.1). NCBI lineage: Bacteria > Pseudomonadati > Pseudomonadota > Gammaproteobacteria > Enterobacterales > Morganellaceae > Proteus > Proteus genomosp. 4. Next base: position 25,472 of record NZ_PENV01000023.1, on the reverse strand, counting down.
ATCAGACCACTAAATTCGTGCGAAAAATCACCTTTATTTTGCTTGATATGTAATTAAATTTCATAATAGAAACAAAAATGAAACATAATTGACATGATTATTAACAAAATGAGATCGGTATTTTTACTTAATGAAAGTTGTAGTAAATAATTTCGAGGATAAATTATCAAAAAAGAAAAAATCAAATAAGAGAAGATAAGTAGGATATTCAAGAATGCGGGCTTTAGTATTAATAATATACAACTGAAGAATACATTTAGCAGTGAGTAATGAAATACTTATTCAGGGAAATCAAGAAAATCCACATCCATTGAATGATGGATAAGGCGAGCGATAAATAAGGTACCATTTTTTGGTAGATAATAAATTGAGTGTTTTTTAAACTCAAGTCGTCTCATACCGTCACATACCCAATTACACTCTCGCCCAATCCAAGATGCTCGAGCAAGTAGCTCAAAAGTCTGTTGTAACTCATTATGATATTTTTTTGCCTGAGTTACACCAAATTGCTGAATGGTATAACGTGCAATTTGATAAATATCTTCTTCTGCTAATTTAGAGAGTTTATACATTTAAGTCCTTTTCAGCTCTTGCAAAAATATCATCCATGTTGTTTTCACTCTCTGGTGAATTCACACCATCTAGTACCATTTTACGAACTATTTTGACCCGTTCTTCTCTGATTTCCATCATACGTAAAGCATCTCTGATTACCTCAGAGGTATTTCCATAACGTCCTGAATTAATCATTTCACCAACAAAACCATTAAAATGTTCACCCAAAGTTACGCTAGTTACTCGTGCCATAAATCCTTCCCACATTGTATTACTTAGTAATACAACAGTAGCAATAAATTTATTAATTTGCCAGCTAATACCATAAAAAAACACCCCAATATTGAAAACCAATTTTGGGGTGTCATCAGTAAATAGAGAATTTTATAGCTTAAAATACCCTGAACTTATTTCTTAACTACTTTACCTTTACCGCGTAGGGTTTCGGTTAACCCTTTCAGGAAGTATCTCACAAGCTGATCGCCACAGTTACGGTAGTTTTTATGTCCTGGTTTACGAAATACAGCACTTAATTCAGGCTTAGAAACACGGAAGTCAGCAAGCTCATAAATCTTTAGAATATCCACATCTTTTAATTCAAAAGCGACACGCAGTTTTTTTAGGATAATATTATTTGTGATGCGCTTTTCAACTTCAGGTGCTGGGAAATTTTCATCTTTTCCGCGACGATAAAAAATTAAACCATCTAAAAAATGTCCCATCGCATTATCATCACACTCGACAAATTCAGGTTCATCGTCTTTTTTCAGCCAACTATTGACTAATTCTTTCGTGACGGTGTAATCAGCTAGTTTCATGATTTCAACAACATGTGCATCACTTAGATCCAGCATGTAACGTACGCTGCGTAAAACAAAATTATTTTGCATTGTATTGATTATCCACTCTATTTTTAATTCTAAATCAACCTCAATGATGGATATCAATGCTGTGATCTAAAAATATTCAATAATTAAAAAAATACACTCTACCTTTGGGTAGAGTGTATTCTATATAAATAGTTTATTGCACTAACTTATTTGTTAGCAAAAACATTATTTACTATTTCAATCGCTTCTTTTTCAATTAATTCACGGTGCTCAGGGCCTCGGAAGCTTTCACAGTAAATCTTATATGCTTCTTCAGTACCAGAAGGTCGAGCCGCAAACCAACCGTAATCAGTCATCACTTTTAAGCCACCAATAGATGCGCCATTACCTGATGCATGTGTTAAACGTGCAGTAATCGGATCGCCTGCTAATGTGCTTGCTGTCACCATTTCAGGTGATAAGCGAGACAACAGCGCTTTTTGTTCATGAGTTGCTGATGCTTGAATACGATTATAGCTTGGTGAACCAAAGCGTTGTGCTAATTCGTTGTAATGCTCTTGCGGATCTTTGCCTGTTACCGCTTTCATTTCAGCAGCTAACAGACATAAAATGATGCCGTCTTTATCGGTTGACCATGGTTTGCCATTAAAGCGTAAGAAAGATGCACCCGCGCTTTCCTCACCACCAAAGCCAAACTCACCACTAAATAAACCTTGAACAAACCATTTAAAGCCAACAGGTACTTCAACAAGTTCACGACCTAAATCTGCCACAACACGGTCAATCATTGCACTTGAAACCAATGTTTTACCCACTTTTACATCTTTAGCCCATTGTGGACGATGACGGAAAAGATAGTTAATTGCAGCCGCTAAGTAGTGGTTAGGATTCATTAAACCAGAAGGTGTCACAATACCATGGCGATCGTAATCAGGATCGTTAGCAAAAGCTAAATCGAATTTATCACGCAGTTGCAATAGACCTTCCATTGCCCAAGGTGATGAACAGTCCATCCGAATAACGCCATCATGATCGAGCGTCATAAAACGGAATGTCTGATCGACTTGATCGTTAACTAATTCAAGATCAAGACCATAATATTCACCAATGCGTTTCCAGTACTCGATACCAGAACCACCTAATGGATCAACACCTAATTTTAAGCCTGCTTTCTTAATAGCTTCCATATCAACAACGTCACCTAACGCTTTGACATAAGGCATAATTAAGTCTTGAGCTTCAATATAACCACTCGCCAAGGCTTCATCATAAGAAAGACGTTTGATCCCTGCTAAATTATTTTCAAGCAGTTCATTAGCACGTTTTTCAATAACAGAAGTTAAATCGGTATCAGCAGGCCCACCATTTGATGGGTTATATTTAATACCGCCATCTTCAGGTGGGTTATGTGATGGCGTGATCACAATACCATCAGCAATATCTTGATGTGCATTGTTGTAAGTCAAAATAGAAAAAGAGACTGCCGGTGTGGGTGTATAGCCATTATTTTCTTGAATAATCACTTTCACTTTATTAGCAGCGAGTACTTCTAAAACAGAAATAAATGCAGGCTCTGACAGTCCATGAGTATCTTTACCCACGTAACATGGCCCTGTTACTCCATTTTTTGCACGTACTTCAGCAATAGCTTGTGCAATTGCCAAAATATGGGCTTCATTGAAGCTATGGCGATTTGCACTTCCGCGATGGCCAGATGTACCGAACTTCACACGATGAGCATTAATGCTAGCTTGTGGTTTAAGTGAATAATATTGCGACGTTAATTGCGCCACATTAATCAGATCACTTTGGCGAGTATGCTGCCCTGCTCTTGGATGAATTGCCACAAATCTTCTCCTATTTGACATCACAAGCACGCTTTAAACAAAAGCCTTTGCAATGCATCAATTAACAATAGTGGTTAGATAGTTCCACACACCTTATCAATCTCATTCGCAGGGAATTGCATATCCTGCATGATGCTTTGTACCATTGTTCTTTTACGCTCTGTATTGGAGTTAGTAATAACCCAAAATGGCGTGCCTGAAATATGGCGCGGTTTTGTATGACGTCCACTATCGAGTAATGTTTGTTCATCACCAGCAAAATAGATGCGTGTTCGTCCATGTACTGTTTCAGCAGATTGAGTAAAAGTAGCACTATCTAGGCTATATAACGTAGAAAGGATCTGTAAAAAACGATCAACTGATTTTGTTTTTTCTGCATAGCTGTCAGATAACAACAGTTCTCGCATTTCACGGACCGGATTTTTTGCTGGTGTAATCGATTTAGGTTCAGCTTCCTGTTTAATAACAGGTGCTTGTACTGACTCAGTGACAACGACTGGCTGTACGGGCTGTTTGGCATCAAGCTTCAGTAGACGCCTTAAAATATCTGAAGCGCTTTCACCGATATGTCTAGTTTCGCTAGCAATATAGCGGTAAAGTTCGTCATCAATTTCTATCTTTTTCATTGCTACCCAGTACTGTTTTCAAAAAAAAGTAATTAGGATTATAAGATATAATCTTTAAAAACAAAATAGGTAAAATTTCAATAACTTAAAGAAGATCTATACAAGATCCAGCCATTTCAATGGCTAAGCTTGGTATTTATCCTATTGTTTATCTCGGTATCATCTTCTATTCTTTGAACTTATTCAAACAAAGCCTGCTTCAAATACCGCCTTCTCACACCACACCAACCATCAAATAATATAAAATTCTAAATATTTATTTTTGAGCAATGTCAAGATTTCAACTTTTTAAATAAGTTTAGAATAAATATCTAGATAATGCTATTTATCTAGTTTTTTATAAATTTACCTTATCAATTATTTCTGCTCTTAATCACTCACGCATATTATTACGATAAGTTGGCTTAGCACCTTGTGCATGTCATCATAGAAAAATCGCAATTATTTTTTGGTCATTAACATGAAACTCAATACATTATTAAATTATCAATTACATCAACCTGAAACAGCACCTGCATCCGATTTACCTATTGTTTTGATCCACGGTCTTTTTGGTGACTTAAATAATTTAGGCGTATTAGGGCGTGATCTACGCAAAGACCACACCGTGATCCAAATTGACGTGCGTAATCATGGGCATTCTCCTCATAGCGAAAGTATGAACTATCAAGATATGGCACAAGATGTACTTACATTACTTGATAGTTTACATATCTCAAATGCCATCATTATTGGGCACTCCATGGGGGGGAAAATAGCAATGGCAATGACAGCATTAGCACCAGAGCGAATTGCTCGCATTGTCGTAATAGATATGTCACCTGTAGCTTACAATGTCCGTCGCCACGATAACATTTTTGCGGCACTCGAAGCCGTCACTAAAGCTCAAGTTACACGACGTCAAGATGCAGTAGAAATTATGAGTCCCTTTATTAAAGAAGAGGGAGTTATTCAGTTTTTACTTAAATCATTTAAAAGTGGTGAATGGCTATTTAATTTATCTGCAATCAAAAATGCTTATTCAGACATTATTGGTTGGAAAGACGTTCCTGCTTGGAATTATCCGGTGCTATTTATTCGCGGTGGTTTATCACCTTACATATTAGATGAATATCGTAATGATATTGCACGCCAATTTCCGCAAGCTAGCGCTTTTGTCGTAGCAAATACTGGACACTGGGTACATTCAGAAAAGCCTAGCACTGTTATTAACGCTATTCGTCGTTTTTTATCCAAAGCTTAATTTATTGCCTAAAGTGACGCCATTAAGAAAGTAATAATTTAGCTGAATGTATAATTATTATACTTAATCACGCAATCTGTCGATAAAAAGACCAAATGACAATAGGTTAAACTCAGGAAGCAGTGGCAGGACGCCACTATGTGGGGTATTATTGGGCGTTTCGCAATTTAGTCATTGGTATACGCCCTTTCACAGCAAAATTTATGGCAAAAGAACAAACTGATCGCACCACACTGGATTTGTTCGCAGATGAACGCAGACCTGGGCGACCTAAAACAAACCCGCTTTCTCGGGATGAACAGCTTAGAATTAATAAACGCAACCAATTAAGACGAGACAGAGTCAATGGTTTACGTCGAGTTGAGTTGAAATTAAATGAGGACGCTGTGAATGCACTTAATGAGTTGGCGACTGCAAGAAATGTTAGCCGTAGCGAGCTTATTGAAGAAATATTACTAGAACAATTGGCGCAAAATCACGCCTTGAAAATACATCAAAATGAGAATAGCTAGCAGCTAAACCACACAAATTCGACAGAATTACACTGCTATTTTCGTCAAAATACGTTTTTTAGTTTTCTATTATGAAAACAAGATGTTTATTTTTCACTAGTAATTGTTCAAACACAGACAAATATACTCTAACTATTTTGAAGTGTGGCTAGATGGTAAGTAAAGGCGTTACTGGTACATACAAAGTATGTAATTAGTACGAATTAACGGAGCCAACAACGCAACAATTTGAAGTATAACGAATATAGAATAAAAGAGGTTATCTCACTTTATGGCAATCATAGGTATATTCTTCGGCAGTGATACCGGCAACACTGAAAATATTGCCAAAATGCTTCAAGAAAGACTGGGGGCTGATAATGCCGAAGTTCATGATATCGCAAAATCCAGTAAAGAAGATATCGAAGCATTTGATATTCTGTTACTAGGTATTCCTACTTGGTATTATGGTGAAGCACAATGCGATTGGGATGACTTTTTCCCAACACTAGAAGATATTAATTTTGACGGTAAGCTGGTTGCACTGTTCGGTTGTGGCGACCAAGAGGACTATGCAGAATACTTCTGTGATGCAATGGGCACAATCCGCGATATTATTGAACCTCGTGGTGCTGTCATTGTGGGTCACTGGCCAACAGAAGGTTACCATTTTGAAGCCTCTAAAGGGCTTGCAGATGATAATCACTTTATCGGCCTTGCGATTGACGAAGACCGTCAACCAGAATTAACCGAAGAGCGTGTTGATGCTTGGGTTGCTCAAATCAAAGAAGAAATGAGCCTAGATGAAATTCTGGGATAAATAAATACTCAATATTGAGAATGATAATTATTCAATGGTGTGCTAAGATAGTGTGATAGGTAGGGGTGTTTATTTTTAAATATCATGCCTATAATCAATAAGGTTATTTATTCACCCGAGTGTTAATGAATCAACCCTATTAGTGAGCACAAAAATTAAATTCACCATTAGCAACAGGATTAAATCCGCATGACCGACAATAATAAAGCGTTAAAAAATGCTGGGTTAAAAGTTACACTTCCTCGCTTAAAGATCTTGGAAGTGCTCCAGGATCCTGAGTGCCATCATGTCAGTGCTGAAGATCTCTATAAAAAACTCATCGATATCGGTGAAGAGATTGGTCTGGCAACCGTGTATCGCGTCTTAAACCAATTTGACGATGCTGGTATTGTTACCCGACATAATTTTGAAGGTGGTAAATCAGTATTTGAATTAACTCAACAACACCATCACGATCATTTAATTTGTCTTGATTGTGGTAAAGTTATCGAGTTTACAGATGATGCGATTGAAGTGCGCCAAAGAAACATCGCTGAACGTCATGGTATCAAGCTTTCCAATCATAGCCTTTATTTATATGGCCACTGTGCTGAAGGCAATTGTAAAGAAGATAGCCACGCACATGATGAGAAATAATTCATTCTGGATAATCTCTCAGTAAAAAAAAGGAACTGTCTACAGTTCCTTTTTTATTGCCTAAAATCCGAGGATAACTCTACTTAGTACTTAGCCACACTGATACTGTGTTTAATATGTTTTAAATGAACCACGATAGTAAATGTAACAATGACTAACAGTGACCAAGAGCCCCATTTTCCTGCATGTACAGCAGACCAAGCACCAATTTGGTTAGGATATTGCCATACGCCAAAAAATGTACCGAAATTCTCAGCAAGCCAAATAAAGAAACCTATCAGAACAAAAGCCAATAATAGTGGCATTTTTCGCTCTGTATCATAAGGCGTAAAATAAACCACACTACGGGCATAAAGACCTAAAATAAAGGCAGTTAAATACCAGCGATAATCACCGATAAAGTGATGAGAAAAGAAATTAATATAGATAGCGAGCGCAACCAAAGTTGCCATCCAATAAGGTGGATAATGTTCAATTCGTACTTTTAAAAAACGCCATGCTTGAATTAAATAACTTCCTACCGCGGAATACATAAACCCTGTAAATAAAGGGACTTCCCACAATTTAGTGTAAGCAAAATCAGGGTATTTCCACGATCCAATTGCCGCTGATGTTTTAAATAATTCCATCACAAAACCAACAATATGGAAAAAACAGATCGCTTTTAATTCATCCCATGTTTCGAGTTTTCCCCATACCATCCATAATTGGAAAGCAATAGCGAGAATAAGTAAAACGTCATAACGAGGTATCCCTAATATTCCTTTACTTGGTATTGCAAATAAAATAAAAAAGAAAAATCCCGCAAATAAACAAGAACGCGCTTCTTTCACACCAAAAAAAAGAAATTCAACAATAAATCGTTTTATACCTTTAAAAGGCTTCAATGGTGGTTCTAATAAAAAATCATCCAATCGCTTTAACATGTTTCTTCCTGAAAACGTGCATTATTAAATAGTATTCAATGCAGAATAATAAATTAAGGAGAGATAAAATGAATGAGAAGAAATTTGCCATAGAATGAAAAAACGCACAAGGATGAAAAGGACGAAAAAGAAAGGATTTAAAAATAAAGGTATTTACCCCCCACTACGATACCCACTCTGACTGCCTTTTAGGGTAAATACCTTACGCAAATTTTGCGAAATAACTGAAGCACAAGAGATAAACATAACCCACTCACATTTATCTCAGACGACATAACATGACATGACGACTTTACTTCTACTTTTTACTACTGCTGACTACTTCACTTTATTAACGAGGCTAATTTTTAAGAATAATATTTATTCTTTTTAATTTATCCCTACTCTTTCTATTAGTTATTTTTACTTATCGTAATCGTATTTAGCTTTTTATTTTTATTCAGGATAAAGTGCAATTAATACACTTTATCCTCACTCTGATATTAGAAAATAGTAAATGGCATAATTACGTTAAATTTAACGTCTTTTTCATCTTGGAAGATATTACCAAAACCACCTTCATAACTTGGGATATCGGAATGGTTATCATAACGGGTATAATGAAGCTTAAAGAGTGTCCCTTTAGCGCGACCTTCTTGAACCGTATACATAATATCCGCATTCCATGCACTTTCTCTGATGCGCTGACCTTGATCATAAATGGCTTTACCACTTGGCTTAGCATCCCATGCATAAACATAAGAGGTACCTACCGCCCAGCCAGATAGATCCCAATTTTTCAGGTCATACATTACACCCGCATAAAGTGCTTTTTCACCGTTGGCGTTAAAGTCAGAACGGCCATCCCACCACACATCAAGACGACCATTTGATGTCGCCCAACCCGGAGTCATACGTTGTAAGAAATAACCTTGATTACCTTCAGCTTTAACCCATGTTCCTTCTACTTTGAAGTCAAATACATTGTAGGTATAACCAAAAGTCAGTGCTTGTAACCATGCCAGCCCATCATAAACATCATTAACGCCACCACCGGTCACTTTATCTTTAGCACCGTAGAATTGGTAAGACGTTCTTAATGCATTGTCAGCAATTGGGAAATCATAAGAAACTTTACCAAAGTACTGATCGATATAACCATCGGCCTGACCAAATGCAGCTTCTAACACTAGGCTGTTTTTAAAATCATATTTGGCGCCGAAAGAGTGAAGATAGCTGATATTCGTTTCTAGATCAGCTTTACGGAAGTTATACATATTCCGATACCATGGTGCTTTGTATTCATCTGTCCACATATAGGAGAAAGATAATTCACCACTTTTATCGAAATCGAAGACTGCACCAGCTTCAGCACCACGGTAAGTTCCTGGTAAGAAGCTCCAATGTGGACGCAATAAACTTTGGCCTTTAGGTTGAATATACCCACCTTGTGCCCAGAAGTTGCCTAATTTGAATTTCGCAGCTGCTTTATAAACGCTCATACCACTGCGATCGCCAGTCCATTTTTCATCCCAGCGACTTTTTGCATCACTAAAACCGATTTCATTAGGTGCAGCAGGGCCACTATTATTCAATTCAGCTGCACCAAAGGCTGCTAAATCAATACCAATAAAATCACCTAGATAACCTGATGAGAAGTCTAGATTAGCGTTGAAAGTAGAATGGTGTAGGTTGGCTTTGTATTTACCGTAATCAGGACTATTTGGTGTTAACTCTTTTCTATCACGGTCACGTTGCCAATAAAAAAGACCACCTGTTAAGGTTGAGTCATCAATAAATCCTTCAGCATGAGACATTTTTGCAGGTAGTGCAGTTACAAGCAATGCGCCCATAACGGCAAGTGCCACCCTGCCTGGTTTAGCATGTTGCATAACCATAGCATTGTTTCCTCTTTGACTTTGACTAAAAAAGAAATAAGCACAATGCCTATTTCCAAATATAAAACCCCAAGTGGGGAAAAAACCTAAATTAGGTTAGAAACAGCATATTTTTCGCGACGCGAATTATCAACCAAAAAAAAAGAATTTTTATCAAAATATGACCAAGGGCACATAACTAAATGATCGTTTCATTTTCTTGCTTTTATAAGCTCTCATTAAAAATAAACATAACAAATTGATTTAATTTAATTTTTTAGACTAATCTTTAAACGATATTAGATTTCGTTTTTATTAAAAGGAATAATAAGTAGTGCTTATAAATAAGCTTTTTTAACGATGTAAAATATGTGCTTTCAATCACAATTTTCTTACTACAGTCTTATTGAATGAAATGTTATGAAAAAACGGAAGAATAAAGTGATAACAAGTTAATTATTTCAAATGAAATAAATAAAAAGTTATCGTTTGGAATGAAAAATTTGAGATTAATTGATCCTAAAAGAATAAATACTAAATATAAACAGATGAAAATTTGTACAAAATTAGAAAGAAAACAGATAAAAAAATGCTCGATAACTAATTACCGAGCATTCTATTAATTTTGGTGCTAACTATTGCGACTCAAAATAAGGTTTAAATTAACCTTGTTGAGAAATCTTAGCCCAAGTATCACGTAAGCCTACTGTGCGGTTAAACACTAACTTATCCGCTGTTGATAGCTTATCAGCACAGAAGTAGCCTTCACGCTCAAATTGATACGCTTTTTCGATAGCTGCATCTTTTAAGCTACGTTCAACAAAACCTTCACGAATAACTAAAGATTCAGGGTTAATTGTTGATAAGAAATCATCTTCTGCCGCTGGGTTTGGTACGCTAAAGAGACGGTCATACAGACGTATTTCAGCAGGAACAGCATGTGGAATACTTACCCAGTGAATAACACCTTTTACTTTACGGCCATCAGCAGGATCTTTATTTAAAGTCTCAGCATCATAAGTACAGTAAATGGTCGTAATTTCGCCTTGTTCGTCTTTTTCGACACGTTCTGCTTTAATCACATAAGCATTACGTAAACGTACTTCTTTACCTAGCACCAGACGTTTATATTGGCGGTTTGCTTCTTCTTTGAAGTCAGCACGATCAATATAAATTTCACGGCTAAATGGCACTTCACGCGTTCCCATTTCCGGTTTATTTGGGTGATTCGGCGCAGTTAAAATCTCTTCGCCTTCTGGCATATTTTCAATCACTAAACGAACTGGATCGATAACAGCCATTGCACGAGGTGCATTTTCGTTTAAATCATCACGAATACAAGATTCTAATGCTGCCATTTCAACATTATTTTCTTGTTTCGTTACACCAATACGTAAACAGAATTCACGAATAGAGTCAGCGGTATAACCACGACGACGTAAGCCTGAAATGGTTGGCATACGCGGATCATCCCAACCATTGACGATGTTTTCTGTCACAAGCTGATTCAGCTTACGCTTTGACATCACAGTATATTCAAGGTTAAGACGAGAGAATTCATATTGACGAGGATGACAAGGGATAGTGATATTATCCAGCACCCAATCATATAAACGACGGTTATCTTGGAATTCTAACGTACATAAAGAATGAGTGATATTTTCCAGAGCATCTGAGATACAGTGGGTAAAATCATACATTGGATAAATGCACCATTTATTTCCAGTTTGGTGGTGTTCAGCGAATTTAATACGATAAAGCACCGGATCACGCATAACGATAAAAGGTGATGCCATATCAATTTTCGCACGTAAACACGCTTTACCTTCTTCAAAGCCACCAGCACGCATTTTTTCAAACAGCGCTAAGTTCTCTTCTACGCTACGTGAGCGATAAGGGCTGTTTTTACCTGGCTCTTTTAATGTACCGCGATATTCACGAATTTCTTCAGCGCTCAACTCATCGACATAAGCTAAGCCTTTATTAATCAACTCAATCGCATATTGATAGAGTTGATCAAAATAATCTGAGGAGTAATGAACGCTACCTTCCCATTGGAAACCTAACCACTGAACATCTTTTTGAATTGAGTTGATGTACTCAATATCTTCTTTTACTGGATTGGTATCATCAAAACGTAAATTACATTTACCCTGGTAATCTTTAGCAATACCAAAATTCAGACAAATTGATTTCGCATGGCCGATATGAAGATAGCCATTAGGTTCAGGTGGGAAACGCGTATGCACGCTATCATGTTTCCCAGTTGCCAGATCTTCGTCAATTATTTGACGAATAAAGTTAGTTGGGCGGGCATCTGCCTCATTCATGGTCATTTTTTCCTCAAAGCAAAACGCATAATTAACCCACTATAATCCAATAAGTTTACTCAAATCAAGCTATTGTTTTAAAATCAACAATTTACAATTGAATTATTATGTAATTAACAAGAAAATACATGTCAAAACATGACAATACCAGACAAATAAATCAACGCATTACAGGTTTTAATGAGTGCATTTTATCATAAAAACACCCCGCCATAACATCCAAAAAACGTTTGGATGGATATCCACTACTGACCTAAATTTACATTAGTGCTAAACTCACCCATCAATTTTTATTATAGATAATTTAATATGCTCCAGTTATTTGCGCGATACTTTTCTGTTGGTGTTATTAACACGCTCCTGCATTGGGTGGTGTTCGGCATTTTGGTTTATTTAGTTTCCACAACACAGGCCACTGCGAACCTGATCGCATTCGTCATTGCTGTCACCTTCTCCTTCTTTGCTAATGCTAAGTTTACATTTAAAAAGAAAGCAACCGGTGGCCGATATATTGCATTCACAGTATTTATGGGTGTACTAAGTTACTTGACTGGATTTATAGCCGATAAACTCGATGCGATGCCAATAATTACCCTAGTTGCATTTTCAGCAATTAGCCTTGTTCTTGGTTTTTTCTACTCAAAATTATTTGTCTTTAAAGGAATAGAGTAATGAAAATTTCTTTAGTTGTTCCTGTTTTCAACGAAGAAGAAGCGATACCTATTTTTTATAAAACGGTTCGTGAAAATGAAGAACTAAAAAAATATGATGTTGAAATTATTTTTATTAATGATGGTAGTAAAGATTCAACTGAAAATATCATCAATGCGTTGTCGTTAGCTGATGAGCAAGTAGTAGCATTAAGTTTTACTAGAAACTTTGGTAAAGAACCTGCACTTTTTGCAGGATTAGATCATGCCACTGGTGAAGCTATAATCCCTATTGATGTTGACCTTCAAGACCCAATAGAAGTTATTCCACAATTAATAGAAAAATGGAAACAAGGCGCCGATGTTGTTTTAGCGAAAAGAACTGACCGCTCTACTGATGGTTGGTTGAAACGTAAAACAGCAGAATGGTTCTATAAACTGCATAACAAAATCAGTACGCCAAAGATTGAAGAAAACGTGGGTGACTTCCGCTTAATGTCTCGTGAAACGGTTGAGAATATTAAGTTGCTTCCTGAACGCAATCTATTTATGAAAGGCGTTCTATCTTGGGTTGGTGGAAAAGTAGATATCGTCAAATATTCTCGTGCTGAGCGTTCTGCTGGTGAATCAAAATTTAATGGTTGGAAGCTTTGGAATCTTGCATTAGAAGGAATCACCAGTTTTTCAACCTTTCCTCTGCGTATGTGGACCTATATTGGATTATTCGTTGGGGCGATTTCATTTATCTATGGTGGATGGATGATTATAGATAAAATGGTATGGGGAAATCCCGTGCCTGGTTACCCATCATTATTGGTTTCCATATTATTCCTTGGTGGAATTCAGCTTATTGGCATCGGTGTTCTTGGCGAATATATCGGAAGAATATATATAGAAAGTAAGGATAGACCTAGATATTTACTTAAAAAAGGTGAGAAATGAATAATAAACATCAAGGTGCATTATTGGCAATATTTATACCTATTTTTTTATTTTTTTTCCCTGTTATTATTTCTGGCGTCCATTATAGGGATGATTTAGAGCGCTCGTTCTCTGGTGGGTATGGCTGGACTGAATTAGGGAGACCTTTTGCCGATTGGATAATGAAGTTTATATCACTCAGTGACGATCTTTTAGTAGATACAACTCCATTTCCAGCCATGTTGTCAATAATTATATTAGTTGCTTCTGTTTATATTTATTGGAAAAAAGTGGATAAGAGTGAATGTATTTGGGTTGCCATCGCTCTATCTGCTATTGTCATAAATCCATTTTTTATTCAGAATATTTTATTTAAATTCGATGTTTTACCAATGTCTATGGCGATGGCGTTTGCTATCATTGCATCTGCCGTAGATATAACAAATAAAAAAAGCATAATAATAAGTATTATTTTATTAATATTATCATTATCACTTTATCAGTCTTGTACAAACATTTTTATTGGCTTAATTTCTATTTCTGCATTGTTTAAAATAAATAACAGCAATGAGACGATTAAAGATATTATAAAGAAATTAATTATTTTTTTCATTGGATATCTTATTTATTTTTCTTTAACTAAAATTTTCATAAGTGATCTATCATCAAGATCTGAAATAGTTACAATAGATTACAATGGTTTTTTATCAATAATAAAAAATATGAATGACTTTATATTTTTTACACTTTCTTTTATTAATAAAACTATTTCCATTATTTTATTAATACCAACCATGTGTTTTTTATTCTTATTATTGAAAATAGAAAAAAGAAACATTAAGATATCTATTTTAAATAAAATATTAATAGCTTTACTGTTAATTTCTTCAATATTCGGCCCATTACTTATATTAAAAACGCCAGCATTAATGCCAAGAACTCTATCAGGATTTGGTGCTATTATGGCAGCTATTTCTATTTCATCAATTTTACTATTTAACAATGCTATTTCAAAATTCCTTGTGATTATATCGTTAATTGTTCCAATATCACTAAGCTATTCTAGCAATCGTGCTGTTGAGGAACAAAGAAAGTTTGAAAACTCCATTTTTTACAGCATAAAGGATGATCTTAAATTATTTGATGAAAACAAAAGAGTTTATTTCTCAGGAAAGGTACCTTTATCACAGCGCTCTAAAATAGCATCTAATAATAATCGACTTGTAAGTTATATGATTAGTCCAGCATCAGAGTGGATAGCCACCCTCCAATTAAAAGCTATTGGTCAAAAAAACGTAAGTCACGGATATGGGGAAGAATCTAGAAATAAAGATATAATTAGTGATTATATCTCAAATTCTGGAAAGCCAATAATAATAAGAGATATGTATTGCATATATGATATTAATAATAATATATATGTAGATTTTAAATAAATCAAACAATGAAACCGCCCATACTGGGCGGTTTCTATTACGCTAAATATCCCATGAATATTGAATTTTTAGTTATATTGCTAATTCCACCATTAGCTAATGTTACCCCTGGTCTAATTGTATTTCCTTGAGCTGCAAGTATTCCTCCAAATTGTATCATCGATGTAATTGAGCTATGCCTAACAAATTGACTATTAAAAACCTTACAGTTTGATACTTGTGATTGAGAGCCATCTACAAAGTAAAATTTACAGTTATTAAATTCTATATTAGGCGTACTTAAAGATCCTGAATATGTACTAAAGTCTCTAATCTCACATCCTTCTGCTCTCACAATCCCATCATTTACACTATACATAATACTAACTCCTTCACAATTAATAAGTTTTATATTTGGTACTAACCTATTTTCGCCATTCTGATTAGAGGTGTTAGGATTTAATCCAATACTAGACCTACCCGGAACCCTTCTTCTTGAACAGGAACTTATTACATTAGATATTATAATAATGGAGTTGCCATTAATTGTATCAGCAGGTTTATTTGCAAATGTCAAACTATAATCTGGAAAAGAGACAGGTACAATATGATGCTTATCTGATGGCATTTTCATAAATTTAATATTTTCAATATTAATAAAATCAGGGAATAATGATCCCGTCACCAACCCACCAGAAAAACCAATTACTTCAAAATCAAAGTTGTATAAAAATAATGGTGCTTTAACTATTATGTTTGATACTGATATGCTATTAGCCCATGGTTTTTTATCAATAAACCCATAATCTCCAGATGAAGCAAACTTAATTAATGTTATTTTGTATGGATATTCATCCGTTCCACCGCTTAAATCAATACGCTCATCAATTTCCACTAAAATATTATCTGCAACAATATTTCCATAAAATACACCGCCGTAGTCCCATCTAGCATTTATAAGATCATAGCTACTTAAAGATACAAAATCCCCTCTTCCCGGTACTTTTCCTTTAATAAAGGTTGAGTTTTTTACTGATAACGTACCACCACCGACACCATACGTTACTCCATAAACTCCAAATGTAACATTATCAACAAATACGTTATGTAAAAATGAATGAACGTCAAACCTATTAATATGACTATTTTCCACATAAACGCCATTAACAACATTCATACCAATAGCGGGCATTCCGCCATCAATACCGAAATTTGTAATTGACATATTCGCGACAAAATCACCCCCTAATAAATAAGATGCGGAATTTCCTTCAAAACCAGAGCCAGACCATTTTGATAAATGTATATCACATACTTTATTTAAATAAATAATTGTCCGAGATTTATTTATTGAGGTATTATTTTTAAAATTAAACCCTACCAAATTACATTTATTTCTTTCGATAGAGAATGCTTGCAACTGGGGTGCATTAGATGAATCTATATTTATATCTTTAATCGTAATATATTTATTCGGTTGTTTCCTAAATAAAACGCTTCCTAAATCACCTCCCGCAATGGAGATATCTATCGGGTAATTTAATATGCCACCTTTAAAAACCTTAAATACTTCTCTTAATTTATAATAAACAGAATCTGTTGGATATCGCTTACCAAAATTTATATTGGTATCAAAACAAATGACACCTTCACTAAATTCATAACTGTTATTTTTTATTGTTGTCCTATCTGCATACAGAGTCCCTGGCTCCCAATCATTGGGAATGGTTTCCAGTGGCGTTAATGGGTCTAAGACACGGAATGCTGGAATAAACTCCCATTCAGGACGTAATTCAGATTGAATAAATAAAACATCAGCACCATTGAAATTCACATCTGTTGAGATGATGATTTCAGCAGTTGAGTTAACACTAAACGATTTAACTCCATAATAAATCGCCTCTTCACCAGAGTAATTGCAATATGCATGTAATTTTCTGACGTTATCTGTCATATCTCCATTTTCAGAAACTGAGAAATTTAACGCATAATTTGCAGGAAAGTACTCCAGCAATCCAACGCACAGCCAGTCACTATTAGGTGATGAGTTTGGCTCAACCGTAACTGGGTAATTCCCTGCAATATTGATATAATAAAAACCATCTGAATGGATTAATGCATCGTTAGCATTGTTGACTGTCCCTCCATTCTGAAAACTACCTTTCTTTTTATATCGGGTTAAAATCCCTCTCGCTATTAAATCCGCACCTGAAGATCTCTCTAGTTCATTCCGCAAGTTGGCGTCACCAACGCTAAGCCATTTCCCTACACCAATACCACCTGAGTTGTCTGGAGTTGAATCAACAGGAACTGATTTTGGCAACACTCCATCCCAGCGATAATACTCTCCCGTAGCTTCATCACGTAAAATTTGATTGGGCAATCTTATTTCCGCACCTTTCTGGAATGAGTCTAATGTGATATATCCAAATTGAGATATTGCTTGTTGAGCAACCCACCGCAACCCTTCGATTGTAAAATGCTCTTGCCCGAATCTATCGATATATTTGTTTTTCATTGACGTAACGAACTCGTCAATTTTACCTGAGTTAAATTTCAGGTCTTTCGCTGCTTCACTTGGAACTGGATTTTGTGTTGGAATTGTAGACATAATTTTTCCCAATAAAAAAGCCAGCACTTAGGCTGGCTATGGTTGAAATGAATTTAATTAAACGTTGTAATCTTTCTTTGCAGAAAAATACTCACTTGCTGTAATGCTATAAGTTCCATCTGCATTAGGCTTTTTGTCGCTTACAATCCATCTCATTGAGTCCATTTCAACGATATTGGATATAACGTAACGTGATGGCGATTGAACATTCATACCGTCATAGATATTTAGTTGGATATCAGGTACATCAGCGATAAACCCGTAAGCTGTATCGCTTCTCGGTGTGGCTTTAAATCTTTCCGTTGTATTACCTAGATGATCGGTAACACAAACAAACATCTCACCATCAAAAACAACTTTTTCATTTGTTGAAAATTGATTTCCGATCCTCTCAACTATATAACCTGCCTGTTGATTCTTATCGTATGTGTCAGCAACAATAACTAAGTCTCCAGGATAAACATAATCACCATCTGCGAGAGTTTGCACGCTGATGCTCATACGCTGATGTATTAACCTATCCATTTCCAACAGCGCCCTATCTATCGCCTGATGCTCATTGCGACATCCGTGGATGGTTATTTTGTTAGGGTTTTTAGCAGGTTTGTTAATTATCTTGTTATCTTCAATACGATATTTAAGGTAGGTTTTTTTGTTTGTTTTAGGGTTTACGTATTCGATTTCAACACCATCATTACCGCTCGGCATTGTCATATCATAAGAGAGTGAGAATCCGTTTCCTGTCGTGTTAGCTCTATTAAAGGTTCCAGATGGATATTGCTTTTCCTCCTCACGAGTAAATGTAAGTACACCGTTATCCCAAAATGAAATAACACGAGCAACATTGCATATTGTTTCTATGCGCTGACCAAGTGACACATCTTCATCATCAAACGTGTAATCAAAATATCCTAAACGCTTATCTGGAAGTGATTCATAGATTGAATACAAACCATATAAATCTATGGTACTTTCTGGTTGCCCTGCGGTGACTAACCATGTATGGGTAACGGCATCAGCAAATGATCGTGATGGTCGTAAAGTATAATCAACACTGCGGCTATTCGTGTCGTAACTAATAACATGTCTTGTTGCTAGTGCGTTGTATTTACGCTCTCTAGCACTGGTTGGACTTTCAGTTGCTCGCACGCTCACTCGAACCAGAGTGTCTTCACTATGAATTTCATTAATTCTTTCACGTACAATATGAGCTTCTTCAAGCTTCAGAATGCTGTGATCATTGCTGTTTTCCAATCTCGTCAGTTGAAAAGCATATCTGCCATATCCAGCTAATGGCGTGAACTTTCCCGTAAGATAGTATGTTTTCGTCTTTGGTGCAGATGGAAACCCTTTATCAAAAGACTCTCTTGTTCCTGATATCTCATTGTTATTCTCATCAACCTTCCAGAACTCAATTCTTGCGCTAGCCCAATCACCATCACCAAGTTGGGCGTTTAAATGCACCCATAACTCACCACCATCTAAGGGGGAAAAGAAAGGCCCTACTGTCAGGAACTGATTGTCATAGAGAATAAACTTTGATGTATTAACAATTGCATTAGGCGGTAAAGTTGACAAATCACCACCAGTTAAATTAGTGAAAAATAATTCGTAGTAATATTTTGGTGAAATAATAGCGCCATCATCACTTTCTTTCGCATCGGATAAATAGGAATCAACCTTAATATCCTTTGTAACAGAACCCTGTGGAGTATCATAAGTCACGTTAACAATAAGGCTTACTGATCGAGGCTTTACGATATCCATGAAGTATCGAAACTCATCTTGTTTCTCTATCTTTATGGCAGCCTCACCACCTTTAATTTCACCAGAAATAACATTATTAGCAGCAGCTTGATATTGTGGTATTTCGTCACTTTCATTCGGACCCGGTATTTCTTGTCCGTCAACATCAGGGAATTCGAAACCCTCGAATATCTGCGGAATCACTTCACCCGGTTGGAATATCTGATAACTAGCACCATCAAGAGCGATTAATTCAGACTCTGAATATTTCACATTTTCTATGGTGTAGTAACCGATACCAAAGTTCATCCACTCCGTGACCATCTTTTTATTATCGATGTATTCAAACATTGATTGCTGAATGAGATCAGGGAAGGCTCTAACTTGTCCGTGAATTTCAGGTCTGGCTTGATATGTTCTCGCTATATTGGTTTGACCTGTTAATCGGTTATTAGGGCTTTCCTTTGCGTTTATATCAGCAGCACTAAATGATGGAGCCTTAGGAGCTAGGAATGAAAATATCTTGGAGACAAACTTAAATACTGGGTTGAGAATGTCGCCAACAATCCCTTTCGGTTGATCGAATATTTGAATGTGATGAGATTCACTAACAATAAAGTTAAGGTTGTCATCGTCGTTAAGCTTTACGCCGTTAACATAGATATCAACGTCATGATGAAAGTTTTGCTCTTTTAACCAATCAAAAAAAAGAGAGCCGGCTTTTATCTCGACTCTCTCTTTCGGCATTCCAGCGACACGCTGAATTTCAATTATTGGCATATTTCATAAACTCCAACTTAGTGAACTTTCTCTCGAGCACAATCAATCTATCCATTCTCACAGAGCCGTTTTCACCCCGACTATGTAATACGTTACCATCGATAACCAAGCCAATGTGAGCGGGTTTTGAGCCTATATATCCTATAAATATTCCGTTATTTTCTGATTGATTTACTTTCTCCCAAAACTCAACTTCATTTTTATAGCAAGTCACAAAATCAGTTTCCGACTCATATCCAGCGTCATGGTGGATCTCAATACCTAGAACGTGACGATAATAGAGAACAACAAGCCCCCAACAATCCATAGCGTCAAATGTACAAGACCTGTTTTTCCATGGTTTACCAATGACCTTATTGATGAAATCTTGAGTTTTCATACCGCCTCCAAGCCCGGCCATTCTTGTGGCTCATAAATTCGCCCAATGTTTTTATTCAATGGGTTGCTCATAGATAGCGTGACAGTGACGCTTTCATGATCCATCGACACATCTTTCACAAATAATTTCCATCGAGTAATTGCTGTGCCTTTGTCTTTCTCATCAAATAAGCGATAAGTAGCCTCTATGGGTGTCATCCTATTGAATGATTTCCATAGTTTAAGTTTCTGTTTAAAGTCTTGTGCGACACGGCTGAATTTAACACTAGCATCAATGATGGGCGTTCGGCTTTGCTGGCTGTCCGATAGTTCGAAATTACACGGCTGATATTCAACCCCACCTAGAACCTTTGGGAAGACTTGATAAGAAACAAGATAGATATCACCAAATGACGGATGACTAAATTGCAGTGTCTCATAAAGTATTCTGTTTGGCCTTTGTGCCCGATACTCTCTTAGTGTAGGCATTACAGCTCCTTATACTTTGGTAGAGTCTCAGTAACGATAATGTCAAGCCAACTTCCAAATGATGGAGGAAACTCAACAATAATATCGTCGAATTCATCATCTGAATTATAAAGTTTCTTGCTAATAACTTGACCAGTCCATGTTACAGAAGATCCATTAATACTGGTTTGCACTGGATAGGAAACAAAATGCAATTCCTGCTCCTGCAACCCACTACCACCCAGATTAATTTTCATCCTGAACCAGCGATTGCAATTATCAAGATAGTTAGGACTTCGCAGCCATTGGGCAAACGCACGCTCCTGTTGAAGTGTAAATATCCAATTCACACTCCATACAGTTTTTAAGTCATCAGTGAGCTTCTGAAATATAGGTGCGCCTACCTGTGGCTGATCTGTCAAGAAACCAGTATCTAGCGTCATGCTTTTATCGGCTTTCTGCGCCAGAGGAAGCCAATCAGGGTAATTAATAACCATATATCAACCTCTTGCTCTCGCTGTTGCCGATGTGTTTCTTGTGATGGATTGAAGCATAGGGCCTTTGTTATCCATATCCATAATGAACGCCTGAATAGTTAGCGTATTTCCATCTTGTGATGTCTGTGCATCAAACTTGTGGCCACCAGATGAATAGTCATTAAAGACAACATTCACATTCATACCGCCACCTTGCATATCTTTATTGGAAATCACCTTTCCATTGTCACCGGGGATCATGTATTGACGACCGTTGTTAGCCTTGAATATCTCAGGCTTGCCACCTTCACCAACTCGATACATTGAACCAGCGTCAACAGGGCCACCATTTTTACGAGCGCCTGCAATTGCACCAACACCAAGCACAGCGATTGCGGCTAAACCTATTTTTGCTGCTGTCCCCATTGACGCGATTGATGCCATAATTGCCGCAGGTGTCCAAGCGGCCGTTGTTGTGGCAGCTGCTGCCGTGCTCACTGCCGTTTGCGTTCCGATAGCCGCCGTTTGCACCGCCGTTGTTGCTGCGATAGCTCCTTGTTGCGCAGCTGCGCCAAACCAAGCGGCTTTAGCTTGTTCAATTCCAGCCTGAACAAAGGTGTTAATTAGGCTATTCAAAACTGTATTACCAATTGATCTTAATGCGTCAGAAGCCTCCATTGAGCCGGTAATTATTCCCGTAAGTGCATTTGATGCGCTACCAGAGAATGCATCTAGTGCAGCTGCGGCAGCTTCGTTTCCTAATGATTGATTTCTCCAAAGCTCATACATAGCATCAGTTCTAGCTTGCTCATATTGGGTATTTGCGGCATTCATTAACTCTAAGCTTTGCTGCTCAGTTAAAACCTTTTGGTTTTCATACTCTTTTATAAGTGCAAGTTTCTGAGCGTGCTCGTTAGCTAATGCTTGAATGGGGTCTGCTTTCCCTTTGAGATCATCTTGAGGAGATACAACTTTTTTAGCCTTTATTTCGGCTATCTTTTGTTGGTATTCCGCTTCAATTTCAGCTTTACGCCTTGCTGCCTGTTCAGTGAGAGATACATCATCTTTTGTTATCCGCTCTAAGTCTGCCAACTGTTTATCGTGAGATTCTTTAGCCTTGGCAACTAAATCAAGCTCAAGTGCGGCTTTCTTATCTGCTAGATTACGCTCAATGTTGTATTTTTCTTCTGCTAGCTGCTCCGCTTTTTCAATCTGCTTAGGAGATGCAGTATCACCCAATGCTTTAACCGCGTCATACTTAGCCATTTCAAGAGATCCGTCTTTATAACCTTTGTTCAAAAGCTCAATTTCTTCTCTCTGGCGCTTTAGCGCTTCGTATGCTGCGTCTGTGGATTTGGTTGATTCCTTGGTTTTACTGTTGCGTTCTGATTCTGCATCCTTAGCCTCTTGAGCTGTAACTGCATACTGCTTTAACTTATTAATTTCCTTGTCATCTGTAATTCCATTATCTTCTGCGTAAAATTCAACCTGTATTTTTCTTTTTTCAATCTCACTTTTTGCGTTAGCTAATTTAGCTTCTCGCTCAAGTGATTTCTTTAGGTCAAGACCCTTCTCTGAAAGCTCGACAGTTAGCTGTGTTGAGTTAAAGCTTTCTTTTGCGGCTGTCGCTTCCTTTATTTGCTGGGTAATTCTACCAAATGCAGATTGCTCAATACCTAGAGTCATTGCGTTTTTTACACTAAGATCAATTGCTTCTTTTGTTTTTTCGTTATATTCCTTTTGTGCATCAGTAAGATATATCGTAATTAATCCAAAACGCTTTCTACTTGTCGCTAAATCACCTTCAAGCTTTGTGATTTCACGCAAGATCCTCGTAGTGTTCTTATCAATAAGCTCTGGCTGGTCTTTTAATGCCGTTTTTTGTAACTCAAGCTGCGCTCTTAATGCTGATAGTTGTTTTTCCTGCTCCTTCATCTCAAGAGTTAATAGCTCTTGTTTGTCTTTAGCATCCTGCGCATCACGAGCTATTTCTTGGTATGAAAGCTCCTTTAACTTATCTCTTAATTGGTCTATACCATCTGCAAAGTCTCTAGCGGCCTGCCTTGCTTGCTCTGTTTTTTGAGAGAAATAGATAAGCGCTGTGGCTGCTATCATGATAAAGCCAGCCGGCCCACCTATTAACCCAAGAGCGGATCTAAGTAATCCGATAGATTTAGTCCATGCCATACTCGCTAAATTCGCTCTTTCTTGTGATGCAGCGACAGCATTATTAGCCTGAACTAGTGCTAATTTAGCTGCTCTTTCTCTCTGTTGCGCAGCAGCTAACTCATTTGATAATAAAATACTTTTTTTGGATTGTTCGTTTTGATTTATATTGTTTTGTAGTCTAGCTCTATCAAGTTGAGCATTTCTTAAATCAGCCTGAGCCTTTCTTTGTGCTTGTATTGCTGCGTCTTGTTGAGCCCTTGCGCTTTCTTTCAGAGCCTTGCTTTGGTTTAGGGTTTGCACTGCGGAATTTTTCATTGATGTCGCTAAATTACCAAAATATCTTGCAGCTCCCAATGTTGCCAATCCGGCAATTGCCTGAGCGACTTCATCAAAATTATCAGACAGCACGGCAAACCCAGCAGAGACAGATCGAGTAATTCCTAGTGTCTGGTTCATCTCGCCATAATATGCTTTAGCGGAGTTCGTTAACTTTGTAAAACCATCTGCAATGGTGTTATCCATTGAGTCAGCAAGAGCGTTATTCTCTTCACGCGCCTTAATCATTGCATCAGCGAATAGTTTCATGGAAATGCCACCCTGCATTGCCATTTTCTTAACATCGTTTTCAGTGACTTTTACACCACCACGTAAACGAGATAATTCTTTAGCGATATCAGCAACAACAGAAGGCGTGGCATTTAAAACTGAGTGCCAATCATTGCCTTTTAGCGTACCGATAACCATAGCCCTATTAAGGGCGTTCATTGCGGATTCTGTTTGCTGTGCTCCTGTGGCGTTAGCTGTAAATGCAGAAGAAAGAGACTCAATGTAGTCAACTGTTTGAGTTGTGTTATAACCCAACTCTTTCATTGAAGTGGCAGAGCCAGCATATAGCTCTTGGGTTGTTTCAATCGCCTTACCGTTTCGGTTACTAACCTCTAAGAATCGTTGCTGTATCTCTGCATAGCGCTCAACATCACCTTCAACTGAATTAAGAGCCATTTTAATTCGTGCAGCCATTTGCCCCCACTCATCGACTGCGTTAATGATCGCACCAGCCGACAACGCAGAAGCTACAACACCAGCAACTTTTGATAGAGATAACATTGACTGCTCAGTGTTATTCGCCGCTCTAGATGTTCTGTTGAAACTGTCATCCATTCGATTTAGGCGTTGTTCTAATTGGCGTTGAGATGTAAGTAACTGACCGACATCCATTTGAACTTGATAAACGATTTCACCTACATCTGCCATTTCATGATCTCCAAAAATTAAAAACCCCGCCGATTGGCAGGGTTATGTTGATTTCATTACGCTTAATTGAATATATATTTGAGTTTTTTCATGTAATCTGATGCTTCATTAATATCACCAATTTTTTTCTTTGTTCTGTCTTCTGCGTTTATTAAACGAATAATATCAATAGACTCATTATCAATTGATATCTCATCTAAAGAATCATGTGAACTAATGTCTTTAATTGATATCCTATTAAATACGCATAGCGCATCACCAGCCAGATCTACGCCCATTTCATTTTTTGAAGTAAATGATTCATACACTCTCACTTTACTTCTATCATATTTATCATTAGCAATAGCTGATCTGCTTTAATCAAACAGGACACTTTAATAATGGAATATAATCCAATTATTGAGGTGTTAAATGAAAAAACGAACAAATAGATTTTATACTACTGAGTTTAAGCAAGAAGCGGTC
>NZ_PENV01000022.1:0-78296 GCF_003144375.1 Proteus genomosp. 4 str. ATCC 51469 | reverse complement strand
TGAACGCAGTCAACAACGCTACAACTTAAATAGATACAAACAGATACTCTACAACTTGAATAGGTACAAACAGATACTCTAAATTTTGCATTATTAAGAGCGCTGCCTACTTAATTTTAATAGTGATATCCCTAAACAAAGCCAACAACGCTACAACTTGAAGTATGACGAGGAAATTATGAACTTACGAGATCAACCACTAGGCCAACTGGCACTATCTATTTCTGGCGCCAGCGCCATATTCCGTCAATATAACCTCGACTTTTGCTGCGGAGGAAAAAGAACATTAAGCAAATCTGCAGAGAAAGCAGGACTCAACATTGATGAAATTGAAAGTAAATTAATTGCTCTTTCAGAGAAACCATTAGAAAAAGATTGGCGACAAGCACCATTAAGTGAAATTATTGATTTTATTATTGTTCGCTACCACGACAAACACAGAGCACAATTACCGGAACTTATTCTACAAGCAGAAAAAGTAGAACGAGTCCATGAAGCAAAACTGACTGTCCCTAAAGGATTAGCTCGCCAATTAACACTATTATTAGATGAGCTGACAAGCCATATGATGAAAGAGGAACGCATTCTCTTTCCTATGATAAAAAACGGATTAGGAAGCCAAGCCGGAGCACCCATTAGTGTTATGGAACACGAACATGATGATGCGGGTGAAATTGTTGAAGTGATTAAATTTATAACCAAAAACGTCACACCACCACCTGAAGCCTGCACCACATGGAGAGTACTTTATAATGGTATTAATGAGTTTATTGACGATTTAATGAATCATATTAGCTTAGAAAACAACTTATTATTTCCAAGAGCATTAGCGGGCGAGTAATAATGTACGCACAGGGGATTTTATCATCCCCTGCTATTTTTATAACAATCAGTAAACCTTACCGCTCACCTTGAGTATCTATTAACAAACGCTGATTTATATATTCGATAGTCTCATCTATCGTCATAATATTATTAACGACATTAGTAATACCTTGCCCGATAATAATTTCAGCTTGGCGTAAATTAAATAACTTACCATTAGGCACCGAAGATTCTCGTATACCCTTATTAATTTCTTGATAAGCCAACGTCATCCATGGGTAACGATGGCTAATTTCTTGATTATGGCTGAAATTTTTATGATTACTGTTTCCACCTAATAAAATAAGATGATCCATAACCATTGGGGAATAAAGCCAACGATAAAATTGCTCTGCATATTGTGATTTTTGGCTATAACGTGAAACCCCTAATACACCACCGCCTAATTGTGGAATACTACCAGGTACAGGTGCAAAACCTGTTTTAGGTAAAATATTGCTATGTGCGACATCGTTAAATAAATTCATATAAGCGATCAGCATAGCAAGATGCCCTTGCTCAAATTGTCTAACCGATTCACTCCACCACTTATTATGAATATTCTCAGTGATCGACAACTGCTTTAAATATTCTTCTAATATTTCACCTGCTAAAGGCATTTCTAATCTAGGAATGTTATGACTTCCTATTAAACACCCGCCTTTTGCATAATAACGTAATAGATACTCTGTTGCGATCAGCCCCGCGCTACCCAATGTTGTTGATGCACCCATAGGGCAATTTAATTGCCCTTCTTCATGTTGCTCAGTAAAAAACTGCGTCACATTATCGTATTCTTCAAATGTTGTCGGTACAGTTAATTCATTACCTGTTTTTTCGTAATACATTCTTTTTAGAATAGGATCTTCAAACAAGTCTTTGCGATAAAATAGGAGTTGAGCACTAGCATCAAAAGGCATGGCATAAGCAACATTATTCACTACACTAAATTTCTGCTGAGTAGGTAGTGAAAAATTATTTAATAAGTCTGTTAATCCATTACCGATTTTATCTAATGGTTGTAATATTCTTTCTGCAAACCAAGGAAAACAGGCCATATCGATACGCAATAAATCATAATATGGGTGTAAATGTAACTGACTTAATATTTGATACACTTCATCGTAAGGGTGAATTGCTAAATTAACTTTAATCCCTGTTTGACGATAAAAATGGGGTAGCAGCTTTTTTAATGCACTGGTTGAAGGGCTAGGTAAAATCAGTAAATTAAGACTGATATCCGCTTTATCTTCACTAATAACCGCCGGAGTTAAAGTATAAAGATGGTCACTTTGATTACGTACACAAATCACATTCTTTTCAGTTATTTCACTTTCATCCTCTTCTTGTATTAATGCATCCATGACTTCTAATCCAAGTTGAGCGTAATTCATTGGAAAGTAATACAACCCTTTTAATACCGGTGGAATATTATCGCTCAATGCAAAAATAGGCGGGCAATCATTATGACTACCAAAATAACTGGCTTGTGTTAAATAACGAGCCTTTTCGATATCTTGGGCAATAAATATGTCTGGGATTTGCTCCATAGAAAAGAAATCAAACGCAATTTTATAGCTTTCTTCATCTGATGCACAAAGCACCACATTTTTTTTATTGGGTGCATACTCTAAAAGTCGATTTTGTAATTCATTGGCAAAGTTTTGATTATTTAAATAGTCGCTACTCCCCATAAAGATGCCCACTAATTTACCTGTAGTTTTCGCAACCTGTTGGCAAATAGCTTCTATTGCTTGAGCAAAATCTAGCGTGAAAAATCGTTGAGTATTAAGTGGCTGGCGATAAATAAATGCAACTTGAGAAGGAGGTAATTTTAACGTGTCAAAATAAATATTTGCATCTTTGAGACAACTTACAGTGATCACTTGTTTATAGCTACCCGCTGCAATTTTCTGTAATGCCTCTAATTCTGTGGTTTCCAGATCATCTGTTAAAAAAAGATCGTAAGTAATCTCAGGAAAATGAGCAATAGACTGTCTTAAGGAGTTAAAGAAAACCGCATATTTTTCAGAAACTAATTGAGGTAGAAGTATGGCAATTTTATGGCTTTTATTGGTTCTTAACAGTTGAGCCTGCGTATTTAATTGATAGCCCATTTGTTTGGCGGCTTGATACACAGCTTCAATTTTCTCAACACTCACATTTCCACGTTTATTCAGTACGTTAGAAACTGTCCCATGAGAAACACCTGCTAGTTTTGCAATATCTTTAATCGTTGCCATCGGCCTTTTTCCATCTCAATTTCCGCTTTCACTAGCATACCTGAATTATTTATCGCGACTACTGATAATTGATTTGAACGTTCCATTCAAAAATAGCTTATAAAACAATCTAATACTATTTATCATAAATAAATGATTATCAATATCAATAAAAACATATGCTCATATTAATCAATTAGATAGAAAATTTAATTTGAATAAGATCACTGATCTGATCTTCATTTATTGGCAAATGACTATCATCATTTTATCATTGGAACGTTCAAATTAATCTATAATTTATAGATAATCAACACCAGATAATTAATAAAATCATAATAAAACAATAGGATAAGGGGATTTCTTATGAAACTTCATTTTTTAGGGACGGCAGCTTCCGAAGGTATACCCAATCCCTTTTGCCGCTGTGAACACTGTCTGAAAGCAAGAGAACTTGGTGGGAAAGATATCAGAACTCACTCTTCTGCCATTGTCGATGACATTATGTTAATCGACGTATCACCTACATTTAGCTACCAGCTAATGCGTGATGGTATGGATGCTACCAATTTTGAAAGTCTTCTATTCACTCACACTCATCCGGATCATTTCAATGTTGGCGATCTGTTTAGCCGAATGGAAGGTTATGGTTTTGAAATTAACCATCCCCTTCATATTTTTGGTAATGATCGCGCAATTAATGGCTGTATCGAAGTTTTACCTGGTTACAGCAAAGAGCGTTTTGCTTTTCACTGCTTAATTCCTTTTGTTACCGTCGAAAGAAACGGTTATAAAATTACGCCATTACTCGCTAATCATGCGAAATGGGAACTTTGCTATGTTTATCATATTGAGAAAGATGGCAAGGTTATTTTCTATGGTCATGATTCTGGTTGGTTCCCTGAATTAACGTGGAAATGGCTAGAGAACAAACCACTAGATATCGTTGTTTTTGAATGTACTTATGGACTCAATGGTAAAGATCGTACCGACAATCATATGAGCCTAGAAACTGTATTTGCAGCAAAAGAAAAACTGCAACAACAAGGTTGTTTACATCAAAATACACAAATTGCCGTTTCGCATATTTCACATAGTGGTAAATTGCTTCACCACGAATTAGAAGCTGTTTGTGCTCCTCACAATATCCGTGTTGCCTACGACGGATTAACGTTAGAAACAAATTAAGAGGAGAATAATGATGGATATGAAAATAACCTCTCGCTTACTGATTATGATGTTTGTGCAATATTTCATGCAAGGTGCGTGGAATATGACCATGGGACTGGTATTAAGTAGCTATGGTATGGCAAGCATTATTGGTAATGCCTACGCTTTATTAGGCGTCGCAACAATTATCTCCCCATTATTTATAGGTATGGTGGCTGACCGTTTCTTTGCTTCGCAAAAAGTCATGGGCATCCTTCATTTAATTAATGCGGCAGTCATTATTTGTGTTCCTCAATTTATTGAAGCACAAAACAGTGGCATGACATTATTCTTAATTTTCATTATTGGATTATTGTTTTATCCAACAACTGCGCTTTCAAATAGTATTAGTTTCTCTCATATTAATGGTGTGAAATATTTCCCTATTATTCGTGTATTCGGTACGTTTGGTTTTATGGCTATCGGATTTATATTAGGTGAAATGGGCTTCTCTGGTAGTACGATGACTTGGTATATCGCTTCTGCTGTGGGTGTTTTACTTGGCTTCTACTGTTTTACCTTACCTAATACGCCACCTAAAGCGAAAGGTAAACCATTCTCTGCTCGTGATATTTTATGTTTAGATGCGCTTTCATTATTTAAAGATCGATATTTCGCTATCTTAATGTTTAGTATTTTTATTTTAATGATCCCAAAAACAGCTTATTCCGCTTATATTCCTGTTTTTATTAAAGCGTTAGGTTTTAATAACGCAGCGTCTATTATGCAAATAGGTATAGCCTGTGAAGTTCTGTTTATGTTCGTATTGTCATTCTTCTTAATGAAGTTTGGCTTCAAAATTACATTACTTTTAGGTGCTGTTAGCTGGATCATTCGCTCAATATTCTTCTCTTATGCAGCGGTAAATACAGAGTTTTATTTTATCGTTATCGGATTAATGTTGCAGGGATTATGTTGGGACTTCTTCTTTACTGCTGGTGATATCTATGTTGACCGCAAAGCCAAACCAGAAATTCGTGCTCAAGCACAAGGCTTACGCTTTATTGTCTCTAATGGTTTCGGCCTATTATTTGCTTCCACTATTTGTGGTCAAATCTTTAATTCAACCATAACAGAAACCGGGGATGCTGCATTACCACAGTGGTCAACATTCTGGATATATCCAGCAATCGTCGCTGCCGTTGTAACCATATTCTTTATCTTCTTCTTTAAAGATGATGTAACGAAAAAGAAAAATAATGAAGATAAAAAAGCCCAGGAAGGCATTGCAACACCATAGTCTTAAAGTAAAGGAATAAGCCAACGTTAGGAGCAAACCATGGACACATTAATTCAGTTTGTTGACAGCATTGGCCCTTTATCACTATCAAGTATCGCTAAATTACTGGCCGCCTTTATTTTGGGCGGCTTTATTGGCTTAGAGCGTGAATCAAAGGGAAAACCTGTCGGTTTTAAAACTTGTGTCATTATTGCCGTTGCCAGTTGTTTATTAACTATTGTTTCTATTCAATCTGCAGAATATTACGCCAATATCTCCGATAACATTCGTAGTGATCCAATGAGATTAGCGGCACAAATTATCAGTGGTGTCGGCTTTCTTGGTGCTGGTGTTATATTGCATCGACGTGATGATGCAATTTCAGGACTAACAACCGCTGCTATCGTATGGGCTTCTGCCGGTGTTGGTATTGCTTGTGGATCAGGTTTTTATTGGCATGCCATGATTGTGACTGTTCTCTTTTTTATGGCTATTCAACTTAGCCCACAAGTGGTGCTATTTCAGATGAAAAACCAACGCTTAGGTAAGATTAAAGTGCGCATGTTATTTACTCATGAAAGCGGTGTTCCTCTTTTAATTGAGTATTTAAAAAGCCATAAAGATGTGATTGAAAACCTGACTATTCGCGATATTAAAAAAGAGCGCGTTGAAGTGAACTTGAAACTGTTAGTTCGGCAAAAAATTACCTTACCCGAATTTTATTGCTCATTAAAACAGCTTGAACATGTTCATTCTGTTTCTTTGGATCATTAACTATTAATTACTTCTTAATAAATAATACCTCAAAAGTGAGTATTTTGCTTTTGAGGTTTCAATAGATTTAAAAGTTCAAGTAAACTAAATTTTAATGATTACTCATCTATCAAATCATCCCTAAATTTAGGTTTTTGTTTAATGTCATCACAGTTTTCAATTTGTATTTTTAGCCCTAATTTCCATTGCTCAAAAGCATAAGTATCAGCAAGGTCAATTTTAAATTTAGTATCACTTACTTTTGTCACTTTAACTGAATCTACACCTAACTCATTTAACATATCCAATGTTAGCAATTGTCTGGCTTCTAAACCAAAGACATCATGTAATATCCATTTTCCTAAAATAGATTGAGGATTCGTTTGTAATCCTTTTCCATTATCTTGTGTCACAATAGCTGTGATTATTCGATCATCTGGTAATTGCAACTCAAATCCTTTAGCTGCATTTCTTTCTTCTTTATCTAAAGCATTAAAACCAAAAAAATGGGGGAAAATATGATGGATCCAGATAGGAATAGGAATATAAGCTTCAAAATCTGGGCGAGGTTTATTTGAGCCTTTAATTTTTGGTGCTGCATTCCATGCATTAAAACCTGATTTTTCTTCTACTTTCATTGAAGAGTCTGAATAAATAGGTAGATAAATAGTTTTTTTCGGATCTTCTATTGTTTCTTTTAGAGGAGCTAATTTATTTACCGATGAATTAGTTATATGTATATATGACAATAAATCAAAGGGATCTTTATATTGAGTAATAGGAATTTTAGTTACAATCGATTCTTTAGAAGCATTGAATTCTTGCAATAGAACACTTTTACTAACATAAAATTTATATTTTTTATTTTTATCCTTAAAATTAAAAATACCTTTACTTTCATTGACTGATATTATTTTAATGGAATTTAAATCAATTAAATCATAATTGCATTCAACAATATTCATCACATTACTGTCTCTTGTAATATTATGATATATCGTATGTGTTGTGTTATAAGTACGTTGATCAAGCTCAATTCGTTTGTTTCGAAGTAAAGCCACTTTTTTAACAACATCAAGCGCAATACCTTTATCAATTAAAGGCCTAATTTCTGTAGGTGCTACTTTATTAAACTCTGCAACTTTTTGAAAAGTTTTATCTCTTGAATGAATCCATGTTTTTAAACCAACGCCAATTCGGTTTTTTCCCATTTTAGCAATAGCATCAAATGCAGAATCTTTACGCGTTAGGTCTTCTACATCAAAAACCCGGGCAAAAAGTTGTTCATGATTTCGATAATATAGATAAGGTTTATCTGCACTACTTCCGGCTTCTGTGTCTTTAAAAAGACCCGATAACGCACCGAAAATCTCTAAAAACTTGATATATTCATCCCTTTTATCTTGAGGAAATGAAGACCATAAATCTATATTTTTTGCCATATTCTACTAAGACCTTTTAGTAATTTTCCATAAAAACGAATTAATTTATCATATAAATAAAATAATATACTAATACTACCTCACAGAAATAATAATCAAGCATTAAATTATTGCATTGAAACAAATAAAGATATTAATAATTATAAATATAAAATTTATTAAACAAAAAACTTTGAATAAAAAAATAAAAATACTAATATTGAATTTAAAACTCAAAGACAAACTATATATAAAGGAATTAAAAAATGAATTTTATTTATTTACCTCTTTATTCTGATAGAGATCAAACAGTACATCCTCAATCAGGGCTTAATGTATCACACGCTGGTCCTAAAAATCCCAATTCAGAAAATCCCAAACCAAGAGATCCTGACGAAGTTTATATTCCGATACCTATTTGGATTCATCGTACCTTTCCTAATTTTTTTGGTTTTGATGCATTAGATAAAACTCAAAGGAATGCTACTATTAATAAATTTAATTTATATTATTATAATAGTAACTACTGGAAAGCAATCATTACCGAAGATAATGGAAAAGCATTAGAAACCGATCCTCAACCTGCTTTAGGTAAATGGATCTTGCGCGATATTCTTAAATTACCTTATGGCACAGTATTAACAATGGATATGTTAAACATAAAAAAGATTGATTCAGTAAAGATAACTAAAATAGATAATTCTAATTTTAGAATTGAAATTGGACCATTTAATGCATTTAGAAATTGGAAAAATACCTTATAGTAAATAAATTTACCCTAGAGAAACTCTAGGGTTTTCATTGTTAGTTCTTAATATTTTTTCATTTTGTTACTTCTTTTTTTAGGCAATTATCTAAATAATTCAATACTATTGCTCCAAACCATCAACAGTTGCTGCTTTTTGCTTAAGAGTTCTGTAGAATACCCCTTCGAGTTTAGCGAGTTGGGATGTTATTTATGAAGTGTGCATCATTTTTTGCAGGTGTTGGTGGTATTGATATAGGCTTTGAAAAAGCAGGTTTTGATACAATTTATGCTAATGAACTGGATAAATTTGCGGTTACGACCTTAAAAGAAAATTTTGACTTTATCATTGACCATCGAGACATCAGAGATGTAAAAACAAATGAGATCCCTGATTTTGATATCATGTTGGGTGGTTTTCCATGCCAAGCATTTTCAGTCGCAGGTTACCGCCAAGGATTTGATGATGAGAAAGGCAGAGGTAATTTATTCTTTGAATTAGAACGGATTTTTGCCGAAAAACAACCTCCTGTTATCTTCCTAGAAAACGTTAAAAATTTAGTTTCCCATGATAAAGGTAACACCTTTAAAGTGATTTTAGATTCACTTCATAAACACGGCTATCACGTTTCTCATCAAGTATTAAACGCTTCTGAGTATGGCAATATTCCACAAAACCGAGAGCGTATTTATATTGTATGTTTCAAAGATGAGCAAGCCCATAAACGCTTTGTTTTTCCAGAAAAAACACCATTAACTAAACGTATCTCAGATTTATTAGAAGATGAAAGTACAATAGAACCACGTTATTTTTATACCGCTAAAACCCCTTTCTTTGACCAACTTGTTGAAGATGTGGTTGATGCCGAAACGCTCTACCAATGGCGTAGAAAATATGTAAGAGCCAATAAAAATAACCTTTGCCCTACATTAACAGCCAATATGGGGACAGGTGGCCATAACGTCCCCTTACTTAACGTTCAAAAGAAATCAAACACCATCAGAAAGCTCACACCAAGAGAGTGCTTTAACTTTCAAGGTTACCCTGCTGACTATAAATTACCCAAAGATATGAGCAATGCTAATTTATATAAACAAGCTGGGAATAGTGTTGTGGTGCCTGTTATTGAACGAATTGCACAACAAATAAAAATAGCGCTAGGATAAAATGTAATAGTTTTGAAATTTAAATCCCAAATCGCAATTTTCTAAACCTATTATCATGATCATAAGACAAAGCCCGATAAATAAATGATTTTATCAGGCTTTGTCGTAACAGAAATCAAGTTATTACTCTTGATATTTTAACGGATTACCAAAACGCTCTAAATACATCATGCCAAAAATTGTTGAAGCATAGTCTGTAATATGTCCCACATCACGATACACTGGCACACCTTCTATATCGGTTAGACAGATATTTTTATCACACTGCACATCTTTAGGATCGATGATAATTAAAGTTGGATAATCCTTTTTTAACTTAACAAATAACTGATTCATCCATGTGTTTCCCTCACCTTTATAGTTTTTTGGGTTACAATTATTATCTGCAAAATCCTTTCTTAATTTTGCATTTTCATAAAAACAGGTCATAAAACCACTTGGCATAGAATTAACTGTTTTAATAAAAACAGGCTTAGCCCCTGTGGCAATAATAATATCAAGCGCTTCACGCATCGCTTTCTCAACTCGTTTGCGAGACTCTTCAACGGTTCTAACATCACCTATCTTATTAATGACATGATTTGACGCGTAGTTATTCCAAACTTGCCCAAATATTACATAATCGAAGTGGCTATTCTTGATAAGTTGATAATATTTCGCCGTTTGATCGTAACAACGTTGATAAACTGTATTTTTATGATTAGACCAGTCATAAAGATAAATATTAGGAAGCGTAATACACGATGAAGTTGCTTGTGCATATACATCTATCTTGGCGTCTTTACCCAAAATATCCATAAAGCCCCAATAATGATTTGCATGAGAATCACCAAATAAAAAGGCTTTTTTCTGACTTCCTACTTCACCAATATGGCACATTTTATCTGGATCAGTGGCTTCAAAATTCATACATTTAGTTCGATTGGGATAATCAAACTGATTCAGCTTAGCTTCTAAATTAACGTAATTTTGCCCAAGCCTTGCTCCAATACCTTGATATTTTTCATTCAATGCATTTAGCCCAAAAGCGAATAAAATAGGAATAATTAATAAGAGAGTGATGGAATATTTAAAGGCTAAGCGCTTTCTTCTAAACGGTTTTTCAATCAGAAAATAAGAGCTAATCGATAGCAATAAGGTTAATGCTAACATCGATCCCTTTTGCAATTCTGTATTAAACACACCAACATAGCGTGCAACAGCAAATAATGGCCAGTGCCATAAATAGAGTGAGTAAGATAATAACCCAACGATCACGATTGGCTTTATCGAGAGTATTTTTTCAATAATACTTCCATGTTGTCCGGTATAAATAATTAGTGCAGCACCAAGACAAACATACAACGTATTAAGGTTCGGATAACCTGCAATAATATCGTTTTGAAATGCAACCCAAAGAATAACACCTAGCGCAATTAAGCTAATAACATCATTTATTCTTCGATTAAGTTTTATCTTTATTGGGAAGTAGGCAACACAAGCTCCCAACATAAATTCGAAGATCCGCGTACTAAAATAGTAGTAATTTTTCGGTTGATCTTTTTGGTAATAAAACACCAGAATAAATGAAATAGCTGTGACTAACACCACTGGATAAAAATGATTAACCCTTTCTTTTGCATTAATTTTATGCAGAAAATAAAGTGCAAAAGGCAAGAAAAGATACCATTGCCACTCTATCGCTAAAGACCATGTATGCAATAACGGTAAAAAGAGTGCATCTTGCGCTGCATAGCTGGTTGTCGCTCTCGCAAAATATTTATTAGAGAGAAAGGCTGAGGCATATTTCTCGCTATTTGTAATATCTAAATAATCACTAGGTAGGTAGAAAAGCCCAGATATCACTAGAACTGCAATTAATACAATAAGATAAAGTGGTTGTAATCGCCATAATCGACGATTATAAAAATCACGAAATGAAAAATTACCTTGTGACAATGAAGTTTTAATTATCAGCGAAATCAAAAAACCAGAGATCACAAAAAAAATATCAACACCAATAAACCCTGACGGAATTAAGCGATTATCCAAATGAAAAAGGATAACCAGAATAACAGCGACCGCTCTTAAACCATCTACATCAGCACGATATTTTACATTCATAATCCAAACACATAATCCGAATAAAAAGAATCGCTGGATTATATACTAATTAACCATATCACTTTAGTCACAAAAAGATGGATAGCCATTTAATACTTAATATTAATAGCACCGAAATGGCCATAATTGATTAAATTCCATCGTTAAACCCATCTGTACTTCAGTTGAAAGTGAACCTTTGCTTACCACAAATTTTGGATGTCGAATAATAATTGGGGTATTAATCGCATGATGTATTAATGATGATCGGTTTTGCTCTAGCTCATCATAAAGCTGCTTCATTTCTGCTGATGATGTATTTTCACCTAATCGCCCAAGCGTGATATGAATAATGTCTTTATGAAGCACACTCTCAATTGGGATTTGCTGATAAATTTGCCGCCTAAAAAGTGTTAATTTCTCTGAGATACCCGTTAATATCAAACTGCCATTGGATGTGAGTACAACATTATTAAATAAAATTTCGATACTTTTTATTTGATTAAAGATTTTTGCAATCTCATGACACCACGATAATAATACAGGCCGTTGTAGTTTAAACTGCTCATTTTGTTGATTAAAAATTGTTAATAATGTGGAGTGAAATTCTTGTTGCTGAGTAAATTCAATAAATGGAAATTTAAGCGCAAGCTGTTCACAATAAGCTATTAGTTTCTGACTAAAAGGAATAAAGCTTTCCTCAATTTCAGGCTGAGAAATCATTAATTGCCCAGCATTTAAGCTGACATCAATAATATTTTCATCATTAACTTGTCGTTGCCAAATTTCGCCCGTTGCCAGTTTTTTGAGTGTTGCTTGTGTTAAGAAAGAATAACTCACTCCGCCCCTCTTAAAGTCTTTAAACTCTCATTATTTATTATCGCCATTTAGCTATTAAGATAACAACAGTACCTCAGATTATCTGAATAAATAGCGCCACGATTACTTTG
Source organism: Proteus genomosp. 4 str. ATCC 51469 (assembly GCF_003144375.1). Lineage (NCBI taxonomy): Bacteria > Pseudomonadati > Pseudomonadota > Gammaproteobacteria > Enterobacterales > Morganellaceae > Proteus > Proteus genomosp. 4. The sequence goes on along the minus strand of NZ_PENV01000022.1, from coordinate 65,664 downwards.
AACTGATCCGCTGAAGATAGAGTTTACTCCCTAACTGAGAAACTAAAAGCCGATTAGGTAAATCAAGTGATGATAAAGAAATCGCCATAGCATATCGAGCAGTGCCTGCATTACCTAATATCATTTCTGTATCAAAAATTCTCTCTAATGAGAAATCTGTATTCTGCTTAATAAAATTAATGATGACTTCTTCTTTATTCTTTTCATTTAAATCGCAACACCATAATGCTTGTGCATTCTTACCCTTAAACTGCAATTCAGATTGTGTCTCTAAAGCTTCTGATAAAGAACCTGTATCACATACAATTGGGCGAAGTAATTTACTATATCTTGATATCTCTTTTAATTCTGGAAATGAAGGAGAAGATAATAATAAACAACATGCCTCTTCACTGGCGTTGTTTGCATCAAACTGAATGGATAAAACAATATAAAGTTCATCAGTGGGGGCCTCATCATATAAAGAGGATAACCATTTTGTTAGATGCGTTTGAGGTAATGGCTCAACTTTAGCAACATTGAATGCTAAATTGGCAACTTGTTCTTGAATAACTTGAGTCCAATCAACTCCAATCGCATCTTTATTTTCTGTATTTACATGCCAAAGAATATTAATAGGAGTTGAGAGATGATGTTCTTGGTAATATTTAGATATAGGCGTTAATAATGCTTTAGTGATTTCTTCACTTTTTTCCCATAAAGGACGAAATTTAAGAAGCTCAGGTAATAATTGATTATTTTTATTTGGTGTTAATTTAGAAAGAATAATATTTTTATTTTTTTCATCAATTTCTGAGACTCTCGATGATGTCAGTAAAATAATATTTTTCTCAGACCAAATCGTCCATTGATAAAAACAATTATTTAATTCTTCACAGATAGATTGATATTTAAATAAAATAATAAAATGAACAAGTAGTCGAATAAGTACAATAAAGAACGTGGGGATAATAGAGAATAGGAGAATAAGTTTAATGTTGTCCCAAGATGGATCTAAATAACCATTTGTAGATAAAGAAACACCAATAAAAAAACCACTCGCCGCGACAATACCACTGATTAATATCCATAATAAGATATTGGGCATTTTAGGCTCTTCGGGATACTCTATTTTGGGTACATTCCAACTTATCATCTATTTTTCTCCCGCAGAGGATAGACTTGAAATTAACCGACAACCACATTCAGTGATAAATCCATCTAATGCAACTTCTCTACCCACCATCGTTATCCTTGTTTTGCTCGGTAAGATAGCATTTATACCGTGCCCTGTTTTAGGGCAATTCACTTTATCACCGACTAAAGCCACTGCTTTACCATATACAACAGAACCTGATGCCGAAATAACTTCACCACCATGTGATGTTTTATCGCCTAATCGTATAAATGCTCGCATATATTTATCCTCGATAATAATGTAATGCTAATCAAGCAACATATTTTTACTTATTTCTGCGCCTGTTTTTTTATATTCAAAGGTACCATCCCATTCCGGTAAAGGCGCAGGAGGTAAAGGAACAATTTTATCGATATCAGGGAATTTGGCGCGAGGGTTTTTACTTAATTCCTCCCTAATTAGTTGGTAGCGCCTGACACGTTCCGTATCATCTTGCTGTCCTAAATAATCCCAATTATTAGGATTATTACTTTGAAACCCTCTGAATAATTGAAAAGCACTTTGTGAATCTCCATATTTAACAGCATGTTGATAATAAGAGAGTGCTAATGAATAATTGCTATCTTGTGCTTTATATAACGTAGCTAACTGATATGAAGCCTTAGTAAAACCTTGATCTGAAGCACAAGCTAACATTGCTCGCCCTAAATCTAAACGATAAAGTTCTGTACGCCCATCTATAAATTTTTGCCCAATTGCATATTGCCCTTCAGGGTTACCCATCACGGCAGCCTTTAACATATAACTAAATGCGGCATTTTCATCTTGCTCAACACCATAGCCTTCTTGTAAATAGGTCCCCATAATGTAGTAACCAAAAGGGATCTCCATGTTGATTAAACGTTCTACTAAATCAATGACTTCTTCTTGTGGTAATTTACCTGCAATAGGCTCAGCCTTACCAATTGACACCATCAGTTGCAAGTTGCCTATAGCTTTATAGTGATCTTTTGCCGCAGCTTGGCGATAGAGTTGAGTAATACGTTTTAAATCAGGATTATCTTGTCTATCCAGTTGTACAGCTTGTTTAAACCATTTATCGGCTTCAGGATCTAATGGCGGGAAAACATCCTCTTCATGGAGACAAGTAAATTGGAAATTTTTAAGGTTCTGATGAACAGACTGGCAACCAAATAATAAAAGGCTAAATAAGAAGACAATACTAACGATGATAATTTTATTTATTATCTTCGGTGTCCCGTTTATATTTAGCCCGTTAATATTCATTATTATTGCACCTATTTTTTATATTCAAAGGTGCCATCCCATTCCGGTAAAGGGGCTGGAGGTAGAGGAACAATTTTATCGATATCAGGGAATTTGGCGCGGGGATTATTACCTATTTCATCATTAATTAAGTCATAGCACCTAACTCGTTCGAGGTCTCTTTTCACTCCTAGATAATCAGAACTACTAGTAGTTTCTGTTTTAAATGCTTCAGATAATTGAAAAGCAGCTAATGAATAGCCTTGTTTCACTGCTTCCTGAAAATAAAATAATGCTTGTGAATAATTTTCATCAACAATCCAATAATTCATTCCTAATCGATGAGATGCCTGACTAAAACCCTGTTTAGAAGCACAAGTAAGCATCATTCGTCCTAAATCTAAACGATAAAGCTCAGGTACTTGCCCATTCATAAATTTTTGCCCAATCACATATTGTCCTTCAGGATTACCCATCACGGCAGCTTTTAACATATAACTAAATGCCGCATTTTCATCTTGTTCGACCCCATATCCCTCTTGTAAATAGGTCCCCATAATGTAGTAACCAAAAGGAATTTCCATGTTGATTAAACGTTCTACTAAATCAATGACTTCCTCTTGTGGTAATTTACCTGCAACCGGCTCAGCCTTACCAATTGACACCATCAGTTGCAAGTTGCCTATAGCTTTATAGTGATCTTTTGCCGCAGCTTGGCGATAGAGTTGAGTAATACGTTTTAAATCAGGATTATCTTGTCTATCCAGTTGTACAGCTTGTTTAAACCATTTATCGGCTTCAGGATCTAATGGCGGGAAAACATCCTCTTCATGGAGGCAAGTAAATTGGAAATTTTTAAGGTTATGATGAACAGACTGGCAACCAAATAATAAAAAACCAAATAAAAACACAATGCTAGAGATGATAATTTTATTTATTCTCTTCTGCGTCCTGTTTATATTTAGCCCATTACTCTTCATGATTATTGCACCTGTTTTTTATATTCAAAGGTGCCATCCCATTCCGGTAAAGGTGCAGGAGGTAAGGGAACAATTTTATCGATATCAGGGAATTTGGCGCGGGGGTTTTTACTTAACTCATTTTCAATCATTGAATATCTTTTTACCCTTTCCAAATCAATTTTTTGCCCTAAGTAATCTAATCTATTATTAGGATCGTCTGTACTAAAAATTTTTGCTAATGTAAAAGCGCCTAGTTCATGCCCATATTCTGCTGATTTTTGAAAATAATATAAGGCCTTATCAAAATCACTATTTGAATAATGTAACCCTAACTCATAGGCTGCTTCACTAAAACCCTGCTTAGATGCACAATCTAGCATTGCTCGTCCTAGATCTAAACGATAAAGCTCAGGTACTTGGGCATCCATAAATTTATCCCCAATCGCATATTGCCCTTCAGGGTTACCCATCACGGCAGCTTTTAACATATAGCTAAATGCAGCAATTTCATCTTGCTCAACCCCATATCCCTCTTGTAAATAGGTCCCCATAATGTAGTAACCAAAAGGGATCTCCATGTTGATTAAACGTTCTACTAAATCAATCACTTCCTCTTGTGGTAATTTACCTGCAACCGGCTCTGCATCACCTTCGGAAATCATTACCTGTAAATTACCAATCGCTATATAGTGATCTTTTTCCACGGCTTGACGATAGAGTTGAGCAATACGTTTTAAATCGGGATTATCTTGTCGGCTTAGTTGCACGGCTTGTTTAAACCATTTATCAGCTTCAGGATCTAATGGCGGGAAAACATCTGCCTCATGGAGACAAGTAAATTGGAAATTTTTTAGGTTATCATGCATTTTATTTTTTGCTCCACAGCCAGAAATAGATAATAAACTTAGAGTAAGTATTAAAATAAAAATAAATTGATAATTATTTATTACTCTTTTTTTGACCATGATGTATTCTCATCTAAAAATTGTATTAAAGGTTTAAATGGTTTTATTTTTCTTTCATCTTTCTTACTTACTTTATTCTTTCTAATTATATATTTCCAATTCTTAAATTCTTTTTCAAAATCATCAAAAATATCTTCGGTATGAAGTTTCCATAAAAACTCTCGCATTGATTTAATAAATCCGACTGAATCGGTATCTTGTAAATTAATATTTAATTCACTATCAAATCGCATACTGCGATAATTAATATTACTTGAGCCTATTGTCATAAAAACATCATCTACCATTAAAACTTTGCTATGAACATAGGTCGGTTGCCAAAGAGATTTTTGTGTTATATCTGGATTTGGTGAAACCAATGTACAAATTACTGTTTCTAACCCTTCTATTTTTTTTTCTTTTACTTCAACTTCCTTAGAAAGACCTTTACTTTTTCTATGGAAATTAGGCGTTAAATTTGGTCGTCCTAACTCATCTAGCATTTGGTAAGTGTTAAAACTTCCCACTTTCATTTCTTTAAGGGCTGTTGTATTGGTAACCACAAATAAATAAAGAGTATCTTTACAGCCAGCCTTTCGCCTTTTTTCAACCGCTTTTTTTAGTTTCTTAGCCAAAGGGGGATAACGAAAATATTGGTTTTCCATATAAATATAATTTCGCGCTAAAGCTACAGCGTTATTATAAACTTCTTCAACTTCAAATTTTTTTTGCTGTGGTTGTGTACGACAAATTTGTCCCATAGTTGGTTGTAATGGAAACTGACTGTCTAATTCTAATTTTTTATTCAGTGCTTCCATTCGTGCCAAATTCAATTTATGGTCTTCTGCAGTAATAGATAAACCTTGGCTTAATTCATAATCAGTACTAACATCTTTTGCCCATGCTTCCTCAAAACTATGATAAAGATCTGCAAGTACACCGCCACAAACACACGATGAAATATCTTGCCACGGTCTATCCCCATCTCGCCCTATGTAAGTTTCTTTATGCACACCATCATGTGCATCATTATCCCAATAGCCTGAGACCATATTGTGTCCCATAATAAAGCCAACAGCATCTTTTGGTTCTTCATAGTCAATGATCACGAACTTTTGGTGATGCGTAGGGAAATTAGAAAGTAAAAACTCATGTATTCCTGATGTTTTAAACGAGTTTTCTTTTAATTGGGCTTGGGCTGATGCTCTATCGTCTCCCCAATTAAAAGCTCGACATGCAACAAATAGTTTTTTCTGACCTGTTTTTTTATCTAAACCTATATTTTGGTGTTTGACGTCAAAATGCCACTTTTTATCATATTCATAATCTTTTTTTGTTTCATAAGAAACTCGTTTTCCTTGTGCGCCATAACCATCAACATACTCACCAAAAATATTTTTATCCGTGCGAGTTGTACTGTATGCGTCCCAACCAGGAAATTGAGGATCAAATCGGTTTCCTAGCTCACTAAACCAGACTAAAAGTCGCACAGTTACCCCACGTTCGGCTGCATCTTTCAGTAGTTCTCCAATTCGTTCAGAACCCTTTTCTGTTCCTACTCGGGTAAAATACATTGAGGCTTGAAATCCCCATATAGCAATATTAATACTTTTATTGGCTCCCTTAATCGCATTGGCTAATGCTTTAAATGTTCTTTCACCATTAATAAGAGGCGCAAATCCTGCAGCCATAGGGGAATATCCGTCGCGAATAAACCATTCATTTGTAATAACAGAGCAAGCACCTTGAGAAGGCACCAAATTAAAAATTTGTGGAGTTTTTAGTAGGGTTGTCTCTGTTGTCATATCATCACCTTAATTATTTTTTACTCTTCCCTGATCGGAGTTCATTGAGTAATTGATGAAATATATTTTGATGTGTGCTGCCCGCATATTGCTTATTTAGCATTTGTGAAGATGGTGCTAGGGTTCTAAACCCTTGTTTTGCAATTTCATCTTGCTCACGCTCTTCCCCATCATTAACGATATTGATGTCAAAACATTCGCCATCAATTAATTCAATACGGTATTTTTCAGTGGTAATTTCATGTTCAATAAAAATATTACCGTTTTTATCCGTTAGCCCTTTGGTTAATAACGCACCATTGGCATAGAGCGTATAAGGCTCGAATGCACGGACTTGAGTTGGGCTTAATGGTGAAGAACTTAATTGGAAACGAAGGGATTGTTTGGGTATCGATTGAGGAAAATGAGGGTGATTAATATCCATACGGTCGGGGCCATCAACAATCCAATTACTCGCTTTAACGGTTTGATTACCCGGGCTACCGTATTCAATTTGCCCACCTTTTAAACGAATAAATGCACCACCGCAGGTCAATAATAACTCTTCTTTTGCCGCAATAATGGTTTTGCCTGCGTGACTTGTCACAGTCATATCTTTTAAGGAAGATAAATGCATCTCATCCCCTTGCGCTTGTAACTCGACTTTCCCTTGTGCCGCAAAAGCCTTAATGCCCATTCGTTGGGCAAATAAGCTAATCACCTCACCTGCTGCTAAAGTAATTTTTTTACCAACAGAAATATCTGTCTGCCTTTGTGCTGATATCGTAATATTTTCATTACTGCTTAATTGCACCGTTTTGGGTGATGTAAGTGCAATACCCATAGGTGAGCTTAATACCATCGCCGCTTGCTTCATTTCATCAATCGACTGGCTTAATAATTTTTGCTGTGCCGCAAGATCGGCTAATTCCGCTTTAGCAATTTCAGCAGCTTCTTTTAAGGACGAAACTAACCGTAACGCATCTTCTAGTTGCTGCTGTGCTTCACGAATATCAAGTTGCTCTGACGAAGCTTTAGCTCGCAAATCTGTACTAATAAATAATCCTTTTCCTGCACGGATTGCGCCCCAACTATCTGTACGTAGCTCAAAACCATCACCTCGTTTTTCACGCCCTTTATTAACAAGATGTCCTAAATTAAGTTGTGTTTTGCCACCATATTCAGTGCTTAATTTAATGTGTTCTTCACCCCGTTTATCTTCCATTCGCAATTTATTATTTGTTGGCGTGCGAATAATATTTCGAGTGTTATTTTTATCAGTAATATGATCAGGATGACGAGAGTCGTGTAATGCATGGGCAATATAAGGACGATCGGGATCACCTTCATGGAAAGCAATGGCAACTTCAGTGCCTTGAATTAAAGGGAAATGTATTCCATAGGTATCACCAGCATAAGGTTTCGCCAAACGAACGGGCATACTTTCATAGCCTGTTTTCTTTTCATGATTATCACAGTCAGCATCGAAGCAAACCCAATAATATCCATCCTCGTTTTGATGGGCATAAATATCATTGTCTTTCACACTTGATACCCGAGCCATCATAGTGCCCGCGATCACAGGACGAGGTTTGAGTTTGGGACGCCAACACAAGGTTTCACTGTAAGGTACTGCATCAAAAGAGACTTGTAAGGCTTTATCACGCCCACCAGCAAAATGCAGTTGAGTTAATAAAATAGATGATTGAAATATCAGAGGAAGTGTTGAAGGTTGTTGATTGTCTTTAATATTTAACACCAGTAATGGTGATAAATCTGATGCACTACTTTTACCTTTTAATTGTGTCTGTTGCGATAAAAAACGTTCATGATCTAAACGCGCCCAAAAGTTGGCAGTTTCAGCTTCAGGAATAAATTTATCCCCTCGCGTTAAATGACGCGCACGATAATAATAGACATCACCATAGTTACTTCCATCAGCTTCGCCTCTTGTCATATCACTAACAGCAGAAAGTAACGTATCTTGTGATAAACGAGGGTTGTAGTCTTTGGTTATTACGCTGTGTTCAACCACTTGATGGCGTAAAGATAATCCCCAAACACTTTCAACACCACTATCACTCATCCCTGAGGGGCTATTAAGAGGAAGTTGTTTTTCAAATTGATATTGGCTTTGTTTATCCCCAAAGTGAATCACTTCCGTTTGCGTTTCTTCATGAAGTTGAAAAGTATAAAAAACACCAATCTCACTTAATAATCGCTCAATAAATTGTAAGTCGCTTTCGTTAATTTGATTTATTTGCTCACGCTTAGGATATTCATGCTTAAGAGTAAATTCATATTCCCAGTTTTCAAAACCATGTTCTTCAAGAATTTTTTTAATAACGTCTGGTATTGAAAGGTTAATAAAAAAGCGATGTGTTCTAATTTGATGGCGTAATAAAGAAAACCGAGGCTGAATAATTAACTGATATCGTGCTTCGTCTTTAGAGCCTGATAAACGCTGAAAGTCTGTTATTACACCATGAATACGTTTGGTAAAAGGTAATTGAGTTAGTGAGCTAATGTCTGTGTTAAGGGGAGATAAAAAAGTAAGCGTTGTATTTTTGCGTAATAAATTTAAAGGCTGTAAATCATGTTCTTGGCAAGTAAAAGTAACATGATAAGAATAAATTTCACTAATTGCTTCATTGCCAGAAAAATACTCCACATCCATAGAAATATTATTGCCGTCTATGGCTAGCTGGTAACGATTATGTGATAAATTTACTTTTGCTATATCTATTAGGCTCATAAATATTCCCTTTATAAAGCTCAATAATAAAAGTCTTTCTTATATCCCGCCAAGTTAGTTTAATTAAATTTAATATTAGTATTTAAATTAATCAATATCATTTTTCTTAAAAATGAATGCTCTTATCGTTACCACTCAAAGATGAGATTAATATCAATTTAACAATATCAACTTGTTATATTAAAAACAGAATAAATAACATTGAAAAATAATCATTAAATTAGTGACAAATGGCAATATCATCTTATTAATTACACTTAAAATAAGTAAATTTATTTTAAGTAATTATTCTTAGTGAGAAAGCGATGCCGTATATGTGTTTTTATTTAGCAGATCAAATAAAGATAGCTAAAACAAAAAATATTTAATTTTAGTTATTATTTAGCCAATAAAAGCGCAAAATAAAATAACCAATTAACCCACATTAGAAGTATCTTATTTTTTATATAAAAATCCCATTTCAGATAGTCTGTACATAAAAGAATCAAAGGTTATGACTCTTCGGTAATTTCACCTCATCTTGTTATTTTTTATACAATTATTTATCCATATTGTTACTATGGATTTATTTTTTTTACTCGTTATAATTTCCTCGTCATTTTAAGTAGTAGTTCATCACATTGAGTTCACAAAACGATACTCAGGTCTGTCTTGAATGATTGAAAAATGAAATCGTATCTTTACTGGACGTTTTTTAAACGCCCGGGACGGATGTTATTTATCAATTTATCAAGGAGACACTGATGCAAATCAGTCGTAGGTCTTTCTTTAAGATCTGTGCTGGCGGTATGGCAGGCACATCTGCTGCATTACTCGGCTTGGCACCTGAAGTATCTATTGCGAATGCTCGCCAATATAAATTATTACGTTCAGTCGAGACTCGTAATAACTGCACTTATTGCTCTGTAGGTTGCGGTATTTTGATGTATAGCCTTGGGGATGGTGCAAAGAATGTCGATAAAAGTATTTATCACATTGAAGGCGATCCTGACCATCCTGTTAGCCGTGGCTCTTTATGTCCGAAAGGTGCTGGGCTTGTCGATTATATCCATAGTGAAAATCGCCTGAAATATCCTGAATATCGTAGACCTGGCTCTGATAAGTGGGAGCGCATTTCATGGAATGAAGCGATTGATAAAATCGCCCGTCTGATGAAAAAAGACCGTGATGAAAACTTTGTTACTCATAATGAAAAAGGGCAGGAAGTTAACCGCTGGCTTACCACTGGTATGCTTTGCTCTTCTGCTGCCAGTAATGAAACCGGAATTTTAGATAATAAATTTTCTCGTTCATTAGGCATGATTGCTATCGATTGTCAGGCAAGACTTTGCCATGCGCCAACCGTTGCAGCATTAGCACCCACTTTTGGTCGTGGAGCAATGACCAATAACTGGGTTGATATTAAAAACGCTAACGTTGTGCTGATCATGGGCGGTAACCCTGCTGAAGCACACCCTGTCGGTTTTAAATGGGTTATCGAAGCTAAAATTAAGAACAATGCGAAGGTTATCGTTGTCGATCCCCGTTTTAACCGTAGTGCTGCCGTTGCCGACCTTTACTCTCCTATTCGTGCCGGCTCTGATACTGCATTCTTATTAGGTGTTATTCATTACCTTATTGAACACAATAAAATTCAGCACGAATATGTGAAAGCCTATACCAATGCTTCTTTAATTGTACGTGAAGATTTTAGCTTTGATGAAGGTCTTTTCAGTGGGTTTGATAAAGAAAATCAAAACTATGATAAAACCTCATGGCACTATGAACTTGATGAGAATGGTTTAGCATTAAGAGATAATTCACTGCAACATCCTCGTTGTGTGTGGAATCTTTTAAAACAGCACGTTTCACGTTATACCCCTGAAATTGTTACCACTCTTTGTGGCACACCTTTAGAAGATTTCACCTATATCTGTGAAGCTCTTGCTTCTACCAGTGTAAAAGACAGAACCTCGACTATTTTGTATGCCTTAGGTTGGACACACCATACTGGTGGTGCTCAAACTATCCGTGCAGCAGGTATGATCCAGCTATTATTAGGCAACGTGGGTATGCCGGGTGGCGGTGTAAATGCATTACGTGGACACTCTAATATTCAAGGCTATAGCGATTTGGGTTTATTATCATTAAACCTACCGGGCTATATGCCTCTGCCTAATGAAAAACAGACGTCGTTAGAGACTTATTTATCTCAAGTTACACCAAAAACCGTGGTTGCAGACCAAGTTAACTACTGGAAAAGAACCCCTGATTTCTTTATTAGCTTGCTAAAAAGCTTCTGGGGTGAACACGCAACAGCACAAAACGAGTGGGGTTATCACTGGTTACCAAAATGGGATAAAAGCTATGACATCATGGCACAAACCCAATTAATGATTGATGGCAAAATGAATGGTTATATCGTTCAAGGTTTTAACCCATTAGCCGCTTTTGCCGATAAAAATAAATGTAGTGCCGCATTAGCCAAGCTGAAATATATGGTTGTCATTGATCCACTCGTGACTGAATCTTCTAATTTTTGGCAAAATCACGGCGAAATGAATGAAGTCTCATCAAAAGATATTCAAACTGAAATTTTCCGTTTACCTTCTTCATGTTTTGCTGAAGAAAATGGCTCGATTGCAAACTCAGGCCGCTGGCTACAATGGCACTGGGCTGGTGCTAAACCACCTGCACAAGCATGGCATGATGGTAAAATTTTAGGGCATTTATTAATGCGTCTGCGTGAACTTTATCGTGAAGAAGGCGGTGTTTGCCCTGAGCCTATCATGAATCTCTCTTGGAACTACGTTGACCCTTACGATCCACAGCCAGAAGAAGTGGCGAAAGAAGCAAATGGTCAAGCTCTGCAAGATATCTATAATGAAACAGGCAAATTGTTGTTTAAAAAAGGACAACAACTTGATGGTTTCCATCAACTAAAATCAGACGGCTCAACGGCAAGTTTCTGTTGGGTTTATTCCGGTTGCTGGACCGAAAAAGGCAACCAAATGGCGAACCGCGATAATGCTGATCCATCCGGACTAGGTTGTACCCCGGGTTGGGCTTTTGCATGGCCACAAAACCGTCGAGTGTTATATAACCGCGCATCGGTTGATCCACAAGGTCAGCCTTGGGATGAAAAACGTCAGCTTATCAAATGGAATGGTAATCAATGGGTTGGCCCAGATGTACCAGATTATAGTAATGCCGCGCCTAATAGTGGTGTAGGTCCCTTTATTATGCAACCCGAAGGTATGGGACGCTTGTTTGCTGTCGATAAAATGGCTGATGGTCCATTCCCTGAATTCTACGAACCGTTTGAATCGCCAACAGAAGATAATATTCTGCACCCGAAAGTCTCTCGTAACCCTGTTGCACGCTTATACAGCTACGATGCTGAACATTTAGGTAAAGCAGATGAATTCCCTTATGTGGCAACAACCTACTCAATTACTGAGTTGTTCCGTCACTGGACAAAACACTCATTAATTAATGCCATTGCACAACCGGATCAATTTATTGAAATTGGTGAACAACTTGCTTCACGTAAAGGCATTGTTCAAGGTGATGAAGTTAAAGTCAGCGCTAAGCGTGGCTATATCAAAGCCAAAGCCGTGGTGACTAAGCGTATTAGACCTCTAACGATAAATGGCAAAGTTGTTGATACTATCGGTATTCCTTGTCACTGGGGCTTTGAAGGAGCAACACGTAAAGGTTTCCTTGCCAATACATTAACGCCATCTGTGGGTGATGCAAACTCATTCACACCTGAATATAAGGCGTTCTTAGTCAATATCGAAAAGGCATAAGGGGAAACTGATGTCATTGCAATCTCAAGATATTATTCGTCGTTCTGCTACTAATTCCCTCACGCCAGCACCACAGGTACGTGATTTTAAAGAAGAAGTGGCAAAACTGATTGATGTTACTACCTGTATTGGCTGTAAAGCCTGTCAGGTTGCCTGTTCAGAATGGAACGATATTCGCGATAAAGTGGGTCTTAACGTCGGTGTTTATGATAACCCGATGGATTTAACCGCTAAATCATGGACCGTGATGCGATTTTCTGAAGTTGAAGAAAACGGCAAATTAGAGTGGCTAATTCGTAAAGATGGCTGTATGCACTGCGCTGATCCGGGTTGTTTAAAAGCCTGCCCAGCAGAAGGTGCCATCATTCAATACGCTAACGGTATTGTTGATTTCCAATCAGAGCATTGTATTGGTTGTGGCTACTGTATTGCGGGTTGTCCTTTCGATGTTCCTCGTATTAATGAAGAAGATAACCGCGCTTATAAATGCACATTGTGTGTTGATCGTGTTGAAGTCGGTCAAGAGCCCGCTTGCGTAAAAACTTGCCCTACAGGGGCCATTCACTTTGGCTCTAAAGAAGCAATGACGCATCTTGCCAATGAGCGCGTTGCTGAACTTAATACGCGTGGTTATGACAAAGCCGGTTTATACGATCCGCAAGGGGTTGGTGGAACTCATGTTATGTATGTACTTCATCATGCAGATAGACCTAATTTGTATCATGGCTTACCAGAAAACCCAGAAATTAGCTCAACGGTGAAATTCTGGAAAGGTATTTGGAAACCATTAGCGGCAGTTGGTTTTGCTGCCACCTTTGCGGGTGCAATGTTCCACTACTTAGGTATTGGTCCAAACCACACCACAGAAGAAGATGAAGAAGAGGCACAAAAAGAGATGGAAGCATCACAAAATTCAGTGAATAAAGAGGAGCAGAAATAATGAAGAAGAAAAGTGATAAAATCCTTCGTCATACTGCCTCAGAGCGTATTAATCACTGGGTTGTAGCGATTTTCTTTATCTTTACTACTTTTAGCGGATTGGGCTTTTTCTTCCCATCTCTAAACTGGTTTATGAATATTTTAGGTACACCACAGCTTTCGCGCTTACTGCATCCTTTTACAGGTGTCGCGATGGTATTCTTCTTTATCTTTATGTTTTTTCGATATCTAAAACATAACTTTGTTGATAAAGACGACTTAGTGTGGGCAAAAAATATCCACAAAGTGCTACAAAACGAAGAAGCTGGTGATATTGGGCATTATAACTTGGGCCAAAAAGGGATTTATTGGACATTAAGTCTTAGCCTTATCGTACTTACCATCAGTGGTGTGATTATTTGGCGTCCTTATTTTGCGGATTATTTCTCGATCCCAGTTATTCGCATTGCCTTACTGGCTCATTCACTGTCCGCTATCTTACTGATCATAACAGTGATTGTTCATGCTTATGCTGCGTTTTGGGTAAAAGGATCTATTCGTAGCATGATTGAAGGTTGGGTAACTCGGGGTTGGGCGAAAAAGCATCATCCACGTTGGTATCGTGAGATCTTAGAAGAAGAGAAAAAAGAAGCAGAAAGCAAATTAAACCAAAAATAATCAACTGCTTTTGTTTTTATAAAATAGATGTGAGAAAAAAATGGAGACTTAATCGTCTCCATTTCTATTTTGAATAAACACTCAACTTAATGTGCTGCTGTTTTTGCTTGCTCCACTAAATTAATTAAGCGGCTTCTCATTGTATGATAGTGCTGAGAAACTTGGCTTTCTGCCCATTTTTGATCGGCAATTTTAATCACTTTAGCTGCACAATATTTTGTTTCGGGTGTTTTTGATACAGGATCAAGATTATCTTGAGTCAACTCATTACATGCCCCAATCCACCATTGATAGGTCATATAAATTGCTTGCTTATTGATTGTCTCATTCACATTACAACGAGACATAACCTTACCTCGACGAGATTCAACCCAAACAATCTCTTGATCACGAATACCCGCTTCTTTGGCAACATCAGGGTGAACTTGAACATAACCGGGTTCATCTGCAAGTGAAGCCAATGCTTTACAGTTACCTGTCATTGAGCGACAGGAGTAATGCCCAACTTCACGCACTGTAGATAAAATCATTGGATAATCAGTATCGGGTAACTCTGCTGGGGCTCGCCATGGTGTTGCAAACAATTGACCTTTACCTGATGGAGTGGTGAATTGATTACCTGAATATAAATAAGGTGTCCCCATATCTTCAATATCAGTACAAGGCCATTGAATATGTGCTAAACCCGCTAATTTTTCATAAGTGACACCAAAAAATAGCGGACATAAGGCTCGGACTTCATTCCAGATCTCTTCATTATTTTCATAAGACATTGGATAGCCCATTTCAGTGGCGAGTAAGCTAATGATTTCCCAATCTCGTTTTACATTGCCATGTGGCTCAATGGCTTTTTCAAAGCGCTGAAAACCTCTATCCGCACAGGTAAAGATACCTGCATGTTCACCCCAACTGGTTGACGGTAAAATCACATCAGCTTGCTCAGCGGTTTTAGTCATAAAGATATCTTGAACCACGACAAAATCGAGAGCTTCAAAGCCTTTTCTTACTAGGCCTAAATCGGCTTCGGTTTGAAGCGGATCTTCACCCATGATGTAGTAAGCTTTCACTTTACCTTCAATGGCTAAATGCGGTACTTCGGTAATACGATATCCCACTTCAGGATCAAGTTGTTCAACAGGGATATTCCAGGCTTTGGCAAATTTTTCACGCGTATTTTCGTCAGTGACGTATTGATATCCTGGGAACATGTTAGGTAAAACACCCATATCACAGGCACCCTGAACATTATTTTGCCCACGAACCGGTGCAACACCAACATGCGGTTTACCTAAATTACCCGTTAATAATGCAAGACCTGATAAGCCTTTAACCACATCAACTGCTTGGCCAAATTGTGTAACGCCCATTCCCCACATAATGGTGGCTGTTTTAGCACCTGCATAAGTACGCATTGCCTTACGAATTTCAATTGCAGGGATACCGACAATATCTTGCACTGCTTCTGGGCTATAGTCGGCGAGTTGTTTTTTATATTCTTCAAAACCTTCGGTATAGCGATTGACGTAATTCTTATCATAAAGATCTTCATCAATTAGCGTATATGCGAATGCATTCACTAACGCCATATTTGTACCATTTTTTAATGGTAAATATTGGTTAGCAATTTTGGCAGTTTCTATTTTTCGAGGATCACAAACAATGATTTTAGCACCCTTTTGTTTTGCTTTAACTACACGGCGCGCCACAATAGGATGAGAGTCTGCACAGTTATAACCAAAGACTAATAAGCAATCTGAATCTTCAATATCAGCAATAGAGTTGCTCATGGCACCATTGCCTAATGTTTCTTGTAAACCAGCAACAGAAGGCCCATGACACACACGAGCACAACAATCGACATTATTATTACCTAATACTGCACGAACAAATTTCTGCATCACAAAGTTGGTTTCATTCCCTGTACCACGAGAAGATCCTGTACACATGATGGATTTCGCACCGTATTTTTCTTTTATTTCCAGTAATTTTTTTGCCGTATATTGAATCGCTTCATTCCAACTCACAATTTCAAAATCAGCCCCTTTTTGTCGGCGGATCATGGGTTCATGTATTCTGGCTGTCAGAAGTTTATTGTCATTAAGAAAATCCCAACCATAGAGTCCTTTTAAGCAAAGTTCTCCTTGATTGGTGACACCATTGGCACCTTCAGCTTTGATTATGCGACCATTTTCGACACAGAGATTGATTTTGCAGCCAGCGCCACAATAAGGACAGACGGAGTTGATTTTGTTCATTTGATATCCTTTCCCCTAACTAGGGAGTAAAAGAGTCATAAAGAACTTTTACCTAAGCAGGAATTATGCCAAGTAATTTATGGTTTACAATCAATGAGATAGATTATTTCATTATTATCTATAAATCATGTTCGTCATTTTTGACGATTTAAAAAAATTTGAATGCTTAAAGAGTATTAAGTATTACTTATTTATTTAAAAAAGAAAAAACCAACATGAACGAAATATGATAATTAAAAAAGCATTAAATACCGAAGATTTTTATAAAATAAAAATTCTATTTATTGAAATCTTCCTTTCAATAACATCAACATTCTTATTTATAAGGAAAATGATGTTAAAGTAATAAACCCCAACATCTGTTCAATCTATTAAAATAATTATTTTATTACTTTCAACATTATTAATTAATATAAAAACACTCTTTTTTGGAGTATAAAGAACCAATTCCTAAACAAGCTCATTTTTAGAGTATCATTATTCGTCAAAAAGGTAAAAACTTGTCATTAATTAATGTTAAAAACATATTAACAAACATAAGATATTTTAATGTATTAATTGTGATTATAATAATTAATATATATAATTATAAAAAATCCCTCTATTAAAAATTAATCTTTCTCTCTTTAAGTATACAATAAAAGACCCTCTTAAAAAGAGGTGTTTATTTTAAAGTCTCATTATTAGTTAATGACTAAAAAAACAAAAATAACAAATTCATTAAAAAACAATATACTAAATAAAAAATAATAACTACAGTGATTATATTGTAAATTTTTAAATAATACAAATTATAGTTTTTTATAAAAACACTAATAATTATTATTAATTAACCCCAATAATAAAAATGATTATTAAATTTTATAATTAGTTTTATTTGAGAATTTTCCTATCATAAATATTGAAGTGTAATATGTACTAATTTCAATTTATATATATATTATTAAGCTATTGCTGAACAACCCATATAAGCCTTACAACTAAAAATAAAAGATTTATTAAACCAATCTATTTTTTTATGTTTTATTTAACACCTATAAAACATAAATAAGTAATCAAATTTAGATTATTTATTATCAAGTAATATCACAGTCTATTTTACACATAATTATATTTAGTATTTTTGCCGTTTTTACTCAAACAGCAAATATGCTATCACACCGTCTTTAAATAATTACGGTGTATTTTAACTCTAACGAAGGTACACAAGAGGTGTTTATATGTCATTTAATAAAAAACTAATTTCTGCTGCTGTTCTTGCTAGCTTTGTTTTTGCTGGTAATGCCTTTGCTGATGAAGGCAAGAAGGGCGCAACAGTTACATTTAAAGCTCAGTTACGTGAAGCTGCCTGTGATGTTACTTCAACAACTGAAGGCGACACCATTAACTTTGGTACTTTCACTTTAGATACACTGCAGGCTGCTGCGGTAGAATCTCAAGTAGGTACAACCAAAGATTTTGACCTTGTTCTAAGCAACTGTTCTAAAGCTGCAGATCCAGCAAAAGTCTATGTTTATGCTGATGGTCAAGCATCTAGCTACTCCTCTAAATATTTTGCAAATAAAACAGCAAAATCTTTAGCCGTACAAATTTTCCATGGTAACGATGCCTCAACAGGCACAATCGAACCAAATAAAGATACTCAATTAACCAGCATTGTTAAAATGGATGAAGGTTCTAATGCTTCTATTCCATTAAAAGCAAATCTAATTCTGACTCAAGCTGGTAAAGACGCTAAAGCTGATATTTTAAATGTACCAGTAACTTTTAGTGTTTCTTATAACTAATATTTTTGAACTGTTATTTGATAAAAGAGGCTTTAATTAAAGCCTCTTAATTTCCAAAAGATAGAGAGTAATAAAAATGGTAGCCAATAAAAATATTTATTTTTCTTCTTTTAAACTCATACAACTATTATGGCTTATTTCGTTATTATTGCTCTCTACCTCTACCTTTGCTTCAGGCGTAAGTTTGAATGCAACACGTATTGTTTACACTCAAAATGAAAAAAGTGTTTCCATTGGTGCAAGAAACAACACTGATGCAAATTACCTTGCAAAATTCTTTATTGTTGATGAAGCTGGAAATAAAACGGTACCTTTTACACTCTCGCCACCATTAGCTAAAATACAAAGTAGATCTAACCAAGAAGTACGTATTTATGCACAGCCATCTAATTTACCCACAGACCGAGAATCTATTTATTATTTTCATGCTGTAATGATCCCATCAACCGATGGGCCATTAGCGAGTAATGCATTAAGTATCGCTTATGATCACATTATTAAGTTATTTTATCGCCCGCAACATTTACCTATGACACCAGAGAAAGCGCGTGAAAGTTTATCATTCAAAGCGAACTCAAATGGTGTAACAGTGATCAATGATTCACCCTATTATATTTCATTAAGCTCCTTAGTATTAAATGGAACAAAAGTTAACCTAAATATTGCCAATAAAAACACCATGATTTCTCCTTATCAATCTTTTGATTACTTGGTGCCAGCACAAGCAAGAAAAGGTACAGCTGAATGGATAACAATTAATGATCTAGGAGGCGAGGATGCATTTAAGACAAATATTAAATAACATTTTTCTTATAGCTAAGATAAAAAAGTATAAAAGCTTAAGTTTATACTTAACGGTCTTTTCTATAATTTTAAATTCACTATTTATTAGTGGAAATGTTAATGCATCAACAGATTTAGAAATTATAGGTAATATAAGTAAAGGTACATGTACTATTTCAGCACCAACACAAGATGTTATTTTTAAAAAAAGCATTATTACTCATGAATTAAAAGAAGATGTTGATGATAAATCATTCACAACGCCATTCACTTTCAAATACCATTGCCAAGATTTTGAAATCAGTGAGCCGCTACAGATGCTAGCAATAAAAATAACACCGTCTAATGGTACAACGATAAATAACAACAATATTATTCATCCTACAACCAATACTGTTAATGCCGGTTTTATATTAAGAAGTTGTGATAGTAATAAAAAAAATTGTCACCCTCTTCTTTTTTCACCTCATGCAAATGTTCCTTTTGAAGTGGTTAGCAATGGTGAATTAGAGAGCCAATTTGAAGTCAGTATTGTAAAGATAGACAATAACCCAGCCAAAGCAGGTGAATTAATTGCATCCGTTGATTTAACTTTAATTCAACCTTAGCTATATAGGTAATAATAATGAGTTCAATATTTCGTTTTACCATAGCAACATTATTCCTAAGTGGGGTCTCACCTATATTTGCAGCTGATGATGCAGAGTTTATATTCAATGTTACTGTACCTAAAAACACTTGTAATATTATTATTGAAGGTACATCAATAAATAAAGTTGATTTTGGCTCAGTACCGTTAAAAAGATTAGCTAGTGATGCAAATAATGGAAATATAAAGAAGCCATTTCAAGTAAAGCTGTCAAACTGTAAAAATACAAATTTTAGTGGAAATTATTTAAAAATCTCAGGCAATTATGTGAATGATGGTTTTTTAGATTCACCTGAAGGTAAAGATTTTGCAATTCGTATTTCAGACAAAGATGGTGCAAAAGCATCAGATAACGTTTTTTTTGCCAATGACAGTAAAATTTGGACAAATATTACAGCCAATAATATGAATAAAACATTTTATACCTATGTTATGTGCAAAAAGGGTGTTGCTGATTGTTCTACAAAGACAGAGAACTTAGGTCAATTTAAATCCACAATTACCATCACTTACTTTGCGGATTAACAATAATGCTACTTTCTATATTATCGAAACCATTATCTTTTTTCCTAGTGACTTCATTTCTATTATGGAGTACTTTCTCATTTTCAGAGGGTATTGGCTTAAATAAAAGTAGGCTTATATTTGGAGAAAAAGATAAAAATCAAACTATTGAAATATCAAACGATAATAAGATACCTTACTTAGTTCAAGTATCGATATTAAGTTCGTTGGATGAAACAATATCAAATAAATTTATTGTTACTCCCCCGTTATTCCGTGTTGATGCAGAAAGCCAATATACTGTTCGTATTTTTCCTAATGATGTGAATGATTTACCTAAAGATAAAGAATCTATTTTTTATTTTAAAGCGAGAGCAATTCCACCTTCAACACCTGCAAAGGAAAATACAGAAAAAACAGATCTCGTCTTTATTACAGCGATTATTGTAAAAATGTATTATCGACCAGAAAACTTACCCTCATTAGATACATCAATATTTAAAAAAATAAATGTAATTAATAAAAAAAACAAATGGGAAATCAATAACCCAACACCATACTTTATTACTCTTGTTGATTTTTCTATTAATCATAAAACACAACAAGGAAGCATTCTTATTTCTCCATTTACGAACTTAGAAATAAATACTGAAAATAAAGTTTTAACTGAAGCTAGTTGGCGATTTATTGATGATTTTGGTGGTATTTCAGAGAAATACTCTTTTAAAAAAGAACCTTCTGAAGAACTTAATAGAAATATAACTTTAGAAAATTAAACTAAAAATTAATTTATATTTACTCCATGTAAACTTAGGCTCAAGAATAGAAGGTCAAGGTAATGAATAATAGAAAATTTAAAATAAGCCTACTATCCTCTTTCATCATCATATCTTTTTATTCTCATGGTGAAGACTATTTTGATCCCACGATGTTAGATAGTTTACTTGGCACTGATATAAATAATATCGACCTAACTCAATTTTCAAAAGAAAATAGTATTCCGCAAGGTGAGTATGCCATTCAAGTTATTGTAAATACTAATAACTTAGGCGATAAAATGCTAAAATTCATTCCTAATGAGAAAGGGGATATCGTTCCTGAGTTAACCCCCAAAATGTTAACTGATTGGGGAGTCAATGTTCCAGCCATTCCTAAATTAAAAGATTTGCCTCCAGATACTCCAATTACCAATCTTTCTGAATATATTTCAGATGCAACAATGACACCAGATGTCGCAAACCTAAAAATAAAATTTACCATTCCACAAATTGCTATGTTAATTAAAGCAGATGGTTATATCGATCCCTCTCTTTGGGACAATGGTATTACCGCACTCTTTTTAAACTATTTTATTAGTGGCGATCGTCAATGGAATAAAGCAGACAATACAAATAAACAAATAAATGATCATGCTTTTGCCAATGTTCAAGGGGGATTAAACCTGGGAGTATGGCGCCTTCGCTCTAACTTTTCTTATAATTATTCTGATGGTGACTCTGGTCATTCTTCATCAAATCGTTTTTCTAATACTTATATTATGCGCACCTTTGCTGCTATTCGTTCAACGTTAGCAATAGGGGAATTGAGTTCATCTAATGATATTTTTGACAGTATTCCATTTAAGGGAATGCAACTATCTTCAAATGATCAAATGCTCCCCAGTAGCTTACGTGGTTTTGCGCCTGAAGTAAGAGGCATTGCGCAGTCAAATGCACGTATCACGATTAGACAAAATGGCTACGTGGTTTATCAGACCTACGTCGCCCCCGGCCCTTTTAATATCAAAGATATTTCCCCTTCAGGTAATGCGGGTAACTTAGAAGTGACTATTACAGAAGAAGATGGCACTGAAAAAATGTTTACTGTGGCATTTTCTTCTTTACCTATCATGCAACGTCCTGGAGGTTATAAATACGAAGTTATCGCTGGTCGATATGATGGAGGAATTACAACTAAAAATAAAAATTCAGACTTTATTAGTGCATCCGGAAGTTATGGATTACCTATTAATACGACACTCTATAGTGGCCTATTAGTTGCTGAGGATTATTTATCCATTGTAGGTGGTCTTGGGATATCTTTAGGTTCATTTGGCGCTATTTCAACCGATATTACCCATTCAACGGCTCGTCTTAATAACGATTTAGGTACACAACAAGGCCAATCGTATCGGGTACGTTATTCAAAAAGTATGACATCAACTGGCACATCTGTTGACTTAACAGCGCTTCGTTACTCTACACGCTCTTATTTCAGCTTTAGTGATTTTAATAATTATAATTACGATTTAAAAGATGGTTTAGCGCCATGGTTAAACCAACGGCAACGCAGTAGTTTTACCACTTCGATTTCACAATCATTAGGTCAATATGGCAGCATTTATCTCAATGGTAGTGTAAGTGATTACTGGGCAATAGATCGTAAAGTAAAACAATTTTCAATGGGTTATAACAACTCTTATAAATTTATTAACTATTCTGTCGACTATAGTATTGACCGAATTAAAGATAAACAGAGCTGGCCTGAAAATAGACAGATTTCTGTCAACGTCAACATTCCATTTAGCGCATTCTCAAACCACGAGTTAGCTCAAAATATGAGTAGTTCTTATTCTGTAACTCGCGACAATAATAATCGTATGAGCCACAGTCTTGGGCTAAGCGGCTCGGCTCTAGATAATAAACTGACGTATGGTATTTCTCAGAATTTAGCCAATAAAGGCCAAGGAAATAACGGCAATATTTATAGTAACTATTCAGGCTCTAAAGGTACCGCATCTTTAGGCTATAACTATTCAAGAGATCATCAAACCGTAAATGGTAGTTTTGGTGGTGGTGCAATGCTGCATTCAGGTGGTGTGTTATTAGGCCCTAATATGGGCAATACAACAGCTATTGTTGAAGCCAAAGGTGCTGAAGGAATGGAAATTGAAGGTAATGATAGTGTTATTAACAGTCAAGGTTATGCACTTCATCCTTATGTATCACCTTATCATACCAACTATATCAATATGAATATCAATACATTACCTGAAAATGTCATGTTAAATGAGACATCGAAGATGGTTTATCCAACCGCAGGTGCTGTCGTAAAAGTGAAATTTGATACTCGAGTAGGTTATCAAGCTATTATTACGCTAAAAAGAGCGAATGGTAGTGTCATCCCGTTTGGGGCAAATGCTACATTGCTTGAAGAAAATCCAGAGAGTAAAAATACAGGTATTGTCAGTGATAATAACCAACTCTTTATGAGTGGATTACCAAACTCAGGAAATATATTAGTTAATTGGGGTACTGATAGCCAATTACAATGTACTGCTGTGTTCTCTAATTTAGATCAATTGCCTGTTTCTGTTGAAAAACCGATACGCTCATTTGATGCTATTTGCCAATAAAAACGATGATAAAAACGAGGTTCAAGTGAAATTTAATTCAATCAAATTAGTCTCTTTTTTTACTCTATTTTTATTGCCATTTCATGCTTATAGCAATCAAAGCTATGGCTCTATGACACTCACATTAATTGGTACTGTTGATTTAGCTAAAAATCCTGATCCCAATACACCTCAATATGTCAGAGGTATATTAACAGGAAAGACCTTAATTAATAGCCATGAACCTATCTATGATGAATATGATAATAACTTAGGTGAATGGTCTCAAGTTGAGTCACTTGTTGGGATTACTGGGAACGAATTTTATTGTTACCGAGGTATAGATATTTTTAAACAAGTTCCCAATAGTAATAGTAAATATGGGTTACCCCTTACCGATGATAAAGGTAATATAAATATTTATGTCACCCCTACATTAAAATATGAAGTGAGGGCTAATGGGAGTTACTTAAATTCATCCTATTCAGGTACTTTTTTTTCACGCAACAATAATGGATTAATCAGCAACTATTCCTCTATGAATGCCTGCTTTTATCCACAAAATCAAGAGACTTCAGCGGGTGGCCACAAAAGTATCGAAGTCTATAATAATGATCGCTATCCCGTTTATGTAACAGAGAAACTCTCTCCAGGTTATCTTTCTTATAAAGGTGCACCTATTTATATTGTTACACAAGGCTATTCTTCTGGGGCTAATGCAAATTTAAGAGTTAACGTACGTGCTAATTTAAAAATTGTTCGAGTTTGCCAAATTAGCAGTGTTTCCAATAATAATATTAGCGTTGTAATGAATCGAGAAAATGAGGTTATTCAAGAGTCGTCATTAACTTATAGTTGTACTGGAGATGGACATCCTGTCTTTATTTCTGCGGTTGTCACGGAAGGAAAAGTCAATGATAGTGAACCAACTAAATTAGTGCTAAATAAACAAAATGGTAGCGCCAATGATCCCGCGCCTTGGGTTTTGGGTAAACCTTTTGTTAATGGAGCCAGCCCTTCTTTATCTTGTAAAGATGCGGGTTCTCAAGATTTGTTAAATTTTAATAACCAAGAGCTCCAATTACCTGTTATCGCTAAATACAATCAAATGGAAAATTTAGGGATAAAATGGGCTATCTGTTCTGATGACACCGTACAACCAGGGAAATATCGTGGTAAAGCCGTAGTGACGGTTTACACAAAAGTCTGATCACCGACATTAATAAAACTTAAATAAATTGATAATGATAAGAGCTAAATTAATGAAACAACGTTACCCACTTTACTTATTTTTATTGACGATATTGACTGTATTTACAGCAAGTAGCTATGCCGAATCACTCAATAATATTATTTTTTCATTGCAGAGAAAAACCTATGTTGAAGGTGAAAAAAGTATTTCTGTTGGATTAAGAAATGCAGAACAATCTCCCTATTTAGTACAAGCAAATATGCAATGGCTAGATAACGATACAGGACAAAAAGATCTCACTAAACGGGATGAAACACCTTTTATTATTACACCTCCTTTGTATAAATTAATGCCAGGGCAATATTATGAATGGCGACTTCTTTTTGCCTCAGATACCAATAAATTGCCGAAAGATAGAGAATCAATCTACTTAGCACGTTTTTTACTGATCCCATCTGTGCAAAAAAGCAGTGAAGATAACATTAGTATGGCTATTTTACGTGAGTTCAACTTCAAGGTTTATTACCGTCCTAAAGCCCTTGAAAAACTCACTATCGAAAATGTGCAAGATAAAATTAGCTTTAAGCTAGCTGGTAACAAACTCATTGTCAGTAATAACTCACCTATTTTTGTATCGATAGATAAATTAGTCGTTGGTACAGCCGCCATTAATGATGAACAATTAATTAAACCATTACCTCCTTTTGGAGAGCAACACTACCAATTGCCAGCTCAAGTTCAAAATAGTGAAAAGGTAAAATGGAATCTTCTCGATGAAAATTCATTTCCATTAAAAGAACAATCTTCTGAAATAAGTTCATCTTAATTTCATTGCTCTATCTATAAATATAAATTTATAACCATTTGTTTTTAAATTGATATTTCCTTAATCAATTTTCTCTTCTTTTATCATTATTAAATGTAAGAAAAAATACAATCTACCATCTTTAAAAATAAGACTGTTAATAGTTTGGTTTTGTGATATAACAAAAGGGTCATTTGTTAGCAGTGACAATCAATAAATCACTGCAATTAACCAAATTCATATCAATAAAGAGCAAAAAGATGAATATGAACACCAATAACCGACTCCTAGGCCTAAACCTACTACTCCTTCGTTAGGTGGCCAAGCACGTTCATTTTTTTGCAAAAGCCACCAGTTAGGTGGCTTTTTTGTTGTGCCCCCTACTGGTGAAATTATTTTTAGGGGAGTTTCTATGATGTTGAGTTTTACCATAAGGATGATGAGTGACAACGTCTTCTCAATAACCAATTGTATGGCAATGCCTTCTATAACAGACCAAATGAAGCAGGAGGCAAAATGAGTCAACAATGGACATCAAGAGTCGGCCATATATTAGCAGCCGCGGGATCGGCAATCGGTATTGGTGCCATCTGGAAGTTTTCTTATGTCGCAGCCAATAATGGTGGCGGCGCATTTTTAATTGTCTTTTTGTTATTTAGTTTCATTATTGGGCTTGCTGTATTACTGGCTGAGAATATCTTAGGCAGTAGCACACACGCAGAAGCCGTTAATGCCTTTAAAAAAATGATGGGACGTAATTGGGTCATCATTGGCGTTATTGGTGTATTCAGCTCTTGGTGTATTTATAGCTTCTATAGTGTTGTTGGTGGTTGGACAATCGGCTATACCGTTATGGCGGCAACAGGTCAGTTGAATATTACAGATAGCGCTGAATTAACAGGTATCTTTACTCGTTTTATTAGCAATCCTTTATGGCCTATTTTGGCTCACCTTGCCTTTGCTGGATTAACCTGTTTTGTGGTTTTAGCGGGTGTACAACGTGGATTAGAAAAAGCCGTCAAAATCATGATGCCAATGTTATTTATCATTATGATTTTATTGATTATTGTTGGTATCAGCTTACCCGGTTCTTCTGAAGGTTTAAAATTATTTTTATACCCTGATTTTAGTAAGTTAACCCCTCAAGGCGTATTAGATGCATTAGGGTTAGCCTTCTTCTCACTGTCTATCGGTTTAGGCATTCATATCACTTACAGTGCTTATTTAGCAGATAATAAAGGTATTGCTAACTCCAGTATGTGGGTGGTTATTTTATCTTGTATGGTGTGTGTGCTTGCCGGATTAATGATTTTCCCTGCATTATCTGCCGCAGGCTTAGAGCCTAATGCTGGCCCTGGTTTAACCTTTATGACTATGCCAGTCTATTTTGCCAACTTACCCGGCGGTAATATTTTAGCAGTGACTTTCTTTGTCTTGTTATTAATGGCGGCGTTAACCTCTGCAATTTCATTACTTGAACATATCGTGGCTTATGTACAGATGCGTTTTCAATGGACTCGTCGTCGTGCAGGGTTAGTGGTTACAGCCTCTATTATGCTGATGGGTATTCCAGTTTCATTATCTTTCGGCCCTATGAGTGATGTGACATTCGCAGGTAAAACGGTCTTTGATTTGTTGGATTACCTGACTTCTAATATTTTGATGCCACTGTTCGGTATCGCAATGTGTTTAATCTTTGGTTGGTCACGTAGAGCAAATGCCTTGATCCCTGAAAATATCTCAGGAGTAAAACGCCAATGCTTATTATTGGTTTGGCGTTATATTGGTCCAATTTGTATCGGAATTATTTTAATTCATGGATTGATTGGCTAATTATCAACGAAAAAGAGCCACTCAAATGAGTGGCTCTTGGCTTAACTGATAATGATTTTTTATGGATACTTGATGGTTTTTACTATTTATTTATAACTTTGTTTAATTTCTTGAGAAACTGCTAACCCACGTTTTGCTTCTTTTTCAGCAAGCTCAACGGATAGACCAATATAAGAGCGAGGATCAAGCATTGCCTTAATTTCATCTGCATTAAAAGCGGCTGTAATAGTTTCATTCTTCATCAGGTTAGTATAAAAATCTTCACCATCTGCAGCCGTTTTAATGGCTTCTTCATATAACAGTGAATGCGCTTTATCTTTACCTAATTTTTCTGCCATTTTCATCATAACGTATTCGGTATTATCTAAACCCTTATTTCTCATCACGTTATGTAGCATTCTCTCTTCATGAGGAACGATGGTTCTTGAAAGCTCTTCCGTTCTTAACAAAATTTCTGTTGTAAGTTCTAACGCTTCTTCAATTAAGCCATCGAATAGCATATAAGAACTGCTATCACCTTCATAAGGTCTTACCGCAGAGTACATCCCTACATTAGGTAACGAGTACAGTTTCTGTGAGTTAGCAATAATACCTTTCGCTAATTTTGGATTAATTTTATGAGGCATCGTGCTACTTCCCACAGTGCCTTTTGTAAATCCTTCAGAAACTTCAGCAATTTCTTCTAATGTAGTGCTATAAACCTCTTCACCAATTTTATGGCAGATGTTAGCCATCAGCGCCAAGTTCATCATGTACTCTAATTTATGCGTACTTAGGTTACGTGATGGCACTTCCATTGCTTGCATACCCACTAATTCAGCAACGCGCTTTTGTACTTTCATCCCCACTTCTGGCATTGAGTTAAAAGCACCTACAGCCCCACCCATCATAATGGTGAATACTCGCTTTTCGCATTCTTTCATACGTTGGTAGCAATCAATAAAATCGCTGATCCATACTGAAACTTTGTACCCATAAGTAATAGGAATAGCATGACGACCATGCGTTCTACCTGCCATCACCATATGTTTTGTTTTTTCAGCAAGATTAGATAAGTTTTCAATAATTTCGCTTAACAATAACATGAATTTATTGTGTACTGTTTTCATCATATACAGCTGTGAACTTTGCTGTATATTTTGCGTGGTAATACCGTAGTGCACATATTTACCACTCTCTTCAGAGCACGCATTTACCAGTACTTTTAAAAAAGGTACAAAGCCATGACCGATTTTTTGATAAATACGGTTCATCTCTTCAAAATCGATATTCTCTATAATCGCCTTTTCTTTAATTTCATCGGCGGCAGACTGTGGAATAAAACCGTATTCAGCTTGTGCTTGCGCTAACATTGCTTCAAACATCAACCAAGTTGAATATTTAGCTTCATTGGACAGCAGATTTTTTATACCGCGATCGTCGATTGTTTTACTTTTAGAATCGTATAACGCTCTCATCATGTATCCTTTTATTTCTTCATTGCTTCATCAACAGCATTGCGAACAAATTCGACTTTAGGGCCATAAACGACATGGACATGGTTTGCTGCCGGAAAGAAGAATGCTGTACATCCAGATTCCAACATTAGTTCTTTATCTATTTGATTAACTTCATTAATATCAATACGTAGCCGTGTAATACAGTTATCAACATTACGAATATTTTGTTTGCCACCTAACGCTTGAATTAAGATTTCTGCAATTTCGCCATAACGTTTTTCTTTGATTAGCGTGTTTTTCATATTGCTTGATTCTTCTCTACCTGGGGTTTTGATATCAAATTTGACGATAGCCCAGTAGAAAATGAAGTAAGTCACAACCGCAAGCACACTCCCAATCAGCACTAAGAAGATCCAGTTAGTGTGTTCGTACAGTAAACCAAAGATAGTAAAGTCAAAGACGGTGCCTCGGATATAACCAATTGCAACACCAGCAAAAGAGAGCAGAACTGCGCCAATACCCACGATAATCGCGTAAATTAAATAGAGTAGTGGTGCGATAAAGACGAAGGTGAATTCAAGAGGTTCAGTCACGTTACCTAACATTGCAGTTAAGACCATCGTCACCAGCATCGATTTAACTTCAGCACGGTTCTCTTTTTTCGAGGTTTTATAAATCGCTAATGCAATCGCAGGGAATAAGAACAACGTAACCAACATTTGTTGCTGAGCCATAAAACGCGTCAGGCTTGGCATCATTGCCCAATATTCACTACTTGGCCCTTGGTTAAATAATACTTCTGTCATTGCTGGAACAACGCCCACATAGGTTTGCCCATCAATCACATAAGAACCACCGGCTTCAGTAAATCTAAACAGAACGTTCCAGACGTGGTGTAAACCAAATGGAATAAATAGACGCTCACCACCTGCGGTAAAGAAAGGTCCAACAGGACTTAAGAAGACAGCTGAGAGCTTAGTTAAGCCCATGACTAATACTTCCCAAATAAATGGCAGCAATGCACCTACGCCAATCATTAATCCGACCATAATAATGGCGACAGATTTTTTTCCTGAGAAGAAGGCAAATGCCGTTGGCAATTCAAGGTTATAGAATTTATCGGTAGCCCATGCAGCGATTAATCCTGTGATAATCCCCCCTGCGGCACTGATATTCATGGTTTGTATACCCAGAACCTTGATTTGCCCAACCTGCGTCATAATGGCAGGATCAGCCAGCTTTCCAGTCAATACCAACCAGATATTGATTGTACTTATCAAAGTTAAATAACCCACCACGGAGGCAAAGACCGCGATCCCCTTATCTTTATGGCTCATTCCATACGCCACCCCCATTGCAAATAGAAGTGGAATATTGTCAAACACAACACCTGCAATAGAACGGATACTGACTAATAAAGCATTGACTGTTTCATTTCCTAAGAAAGGAAAGCGTGCAATCATATAAGACTGAACTAAAGCACCACTGATCCCCAAGATCATACCGATAGGTGCTAATACACCGATTGGTAGAAGTAGGGTTCTACCAAAGCGCTGAATAGATTCGCTGAACTTTTTCCTGGCCATATTTTTTTCCTTATGACTTCTCGAATATAAAAGAATTACCGAGGTACTCTAGCTTAGGGATTATAGGAAATGAATGACGTGGCGGTTTTAAATATTATCTCAAGTCATTTTTTATGACCTAGGTCTTTTTAATAAATACTTCGATTAATAATAATAAACAGTTTTTTATTTTAGTAATGAAGATTGATCCTAGAATTTAATATTAATATTGAAAAAGAAGGTTATTTAAAAATAACTTATGATTATTTTAATCAGATAGATTAATGATTTTTAAACATTGAAAATAGAAAGAATATTTAACTAATAGGGTTATCAGTTTATTAGAACTTAAAGTAGTGTTTCTAGCTCATTTATCAGTAAATCCACCAGCATAAAAAAGCCAATGCGTGATTTAGTGTCATCTTTTTTTGTATCGTGATTATCGGCAAAACAAAACAGAGCATGGCTTGCATAACTGGTTAATTCATTGGTGTTAAATGCTGTCATACTAATAATGTTAGCTTCTTTTAACTGTACAATTTTTGCTGTTTCTATAATTTTTTTTGTGCCACCAGAAAGGGAAATAAAGATGACTGTGTCGTCTTCATTAACAAGACGAGTAAACGAGTCAGATAAATTGTAATCATTAATAAAAAAGCAATGTAGTCCTAAAGCAAACAAAAGGTGTTCAAGGTAATAACCGACTGCTTTACTCGTACCCCTTGCCACAATAAAAATATTCCTAGAGTGACGTAAGGTTTTCGCACATTCTCGAATTTGTTCTTCATTAATTAAGGTAAATGTTTTATTAATATTTTTTTCTAATTGCTTTTTATAAGATGCGGTGCTCGTTTTCTCAACTTTATTTTGAGTCAAAATATAATTATTAATTTGGAATTTAAGCTCTTTAAATCCACTAAATCCTAACTTTTGCGATAAATTAATGATCACCGTTTTTGACACAAACGTTTTTGCAACTAAATCATTAATATTTAAATAGGGTATATCTGCAATATTATCGGTGAGATATTTTAATACTTTTTTTTCGCTGATGGTTAAATTGTCATAATTCTTTAGGAAATCCAGCATATCTCACCCAACCAATTGAATATAAAACCCCCGATAAAGGAGCGAACATCCCAAAAGCATGCCCGTTCTTTTCGCGCGCTTATGTGCAATAAAATAGATAACGAGTATACGTTAAATCATACAGTTATGTAGGATCAGAGTTGTTTTTTGTGAATTGAGAGATTGTTGAGCCCACGATCAATGAGCCCAATACGTGTTATTCATTACCCCAGCGATTAAGAAACATTGCTATATCGTCAATGCGCTTTTGATCAATACCTGCTTCTTTTGCCATCTCTTGTTGCGCCAATTCACTAATTTCTTCGTTATTCATTAATCGAGTGAGTAATAATTGAAAATAGAGGGCAAGCGCATCTTCTTCTTTCTCAGCAACAGGATCGGTTGATTCCAGTGAATACTCTTCTACCATGTCATAATATTTAAAGTGGATTTCATTGTTCATAAATTCTCCCCAAGGATTAACGTTACTACTCGTCATATACAATTACTAAGAGTATATCTCTACATTCGCCTATTAATCTAAAATTCGCTATCATCCACTTCCTTCTTTTTCTGCGGATAAGCTGATGTCTACGATTATCGATACTTTTATTGCCCCACCTTGCCATGATGAAATCGAGATCCTCTATCAAGACGAACATTTAGTCCTTATCAATAAACCCACAGGACTATTGAGCTTATCAGGAAAAAATCCACAAAATATCGACTCGGTACATTATCGATTAGTGAAGTTATTTCCTGGATGTACACTTGTTCATCGGCTTGATTTTGGTACATCTGGATTGATGATTGTGGCGCGCAATAAAGCAATCAATGCTCTTTTATGTCAGCAATTTAGCCAACGCAATGTAACCAAGGTATACAACGCACTACTATGTGGTCATGTGAAAGAGAATCAAGGAGTGATTGATGCACCGATTGCAAAAGATCCAGCTCTGTTCCCACGAATGTCGATTTGCCCTATTAACGGAAAACCAGCACGCTCTGGTTATCACATTATTGAGCGTTTTTATCATACGTTAGAAAATGGAACGTTATTGCCTCTAACACGGGTACAATTTACCCCTGAAACGGGAAGAACTCATCAACTTCGTATCCACAGCCAATTTATAGGGCATCCTATTTTAGGTTGTGATTTATATGGAGGAAGCGGCTACTACTTGAATGAAAGAATGGAAGAAACTAAAAGAGCTGAACGGACTCCGCGACTTATGCTTCATGCGAGTGAGCTTCATTTTGTTCACCCCATTAGCCAAGCACCAATAAAAGCGCGTTGCGAAAGCCCGTTTTAAATGTCGATATTTACAGTTTGAGCGCCTTTACTGTTTCATCGATATCAAGTTCATCTTCAGTAAAAACTATTTCGGTTCCGTGCATTGTGGTGATCGCCAGTTTTCTTAGCGTACGCATATTATTAGCACCATCTGCTGATTTTGGTCTAATACTATTCATTAACGTACCAACAGAAAGTACGGTATTTTCTTTGTTAATATGCGTGTCTGCAGGCACATCTTCACTATAAATTCGAAATGATTTAATAGATGTCAGTTTAACTCGTTCACCTGCAATATAAACATATTTGCTATCTGGGATCACTTTAACCGCATACGCAGACAGACCTTTGGTATTGGTGGTCGGCTCAAACGTGACATTTGCATCTGTCTTTATCAAAGCAGGGTTGGCAACTTTAATCACATGAAAATAACGGTTATCCCCGTTTTCATCTTTAATAAATCCAAAACCTTTATCTTCAAACCACTTTGTGATTATTCCGTTCATTGCCATTATCGCCTACTTAATCGTTTATCTACAAAAATTTCCAGATGCAGTATAAAGCACAATGCTTATACAGACTATGCCTTTGAGCTAATAAGCTACTTTGCATTACCACATCAAATCATCTGGGATTTTAAAATCAGCATAAGGATCGTCTTCATCTTGTTCTGTCTCGCTCAGTGCATTATTCAACAAGATAGAGTCCACGTCTCTTTGTGTGATTTTATCCGCAACACTGGCTGGAATAATCGCGTATTCCGTTTTACCTGCATTATCCAGACGAGCAATAGCAAGACGCCCACTAATTAATTGAGATTGCGTCAGTTTATCCACCACAATTTTTTTAATCACATTATTG
Source organism: Proteus genomosp. 4 str. ATCC 51469 (assembly GCF_003144375.1). Lineage (NCBI taxonomy): Bacteria > Pseudomonadati > Pseudomonadota > Gammaproteobacteria > Enterobacterales > Morganellaceae > Proteus > Proteus genomosp. 4. The sequence goes on along the minus strand of NZ_PENV01000022.1, from coordinate 32,041 downwards.
TCAGTGAAATTAAAATCAATATCGCCTTTTGCTGGCGTAATTCTATTCATCTCAATAAGTTGCTTAACTTGCGCTTTATATTCTTTAGATAAAGTCGCTTGTTTTTGTTGTTCGCTAAGCAGTTTATCGCGCTCAAGTTGAGCTTTTTTATTTTCTTCTACGGCTTCTCTCGCTTCTCGCGCTTGAACACGTGATTTTTTTGCCGTTCTTTGGACTTTTGCCATTTTTTTACTGGTCACAAGCCCTGCTTTTAACATTTGCTCTTGTAAGGTAAGTTTTGCCATTTTTATACCTAAATCTGCTAAATAATTTTTGAAATTATACCTGTAATTTCTAAGAGTGCATTAGATTGGAAAGATGTTGAAGAAAACTGATTTAAAAATTCCGCTACTTAAGAAAATATTTAAGTATTAGCAATCACATGATAAGTAGTTTTAGCAACATTTGAACCTATCCTTGTATTCAGAGTATATTGGAAAAACTATTATCAAACTTTCTCTTATAACAGGTAATACTAACAATGGCTCTGATCCCAAAAAACTATGCACGGTTGGAAAGTGGCTACCGTGAAAAAGCACTGAAAATCTACCCGTGGGTATGTGGACGTTGTGCTCGTGAGTTTGTTTATTCAAATTTACGTGAACTAACCGTTCATCATATTGATCACGACCATACCAATAACCCAGAAGACGGTAGTAACTGGGAGTTATTGTGTCTGTTTTGCCATGATCACGAGCACTCTAAATACACAGAAGCAGACCAATACGGCACAACGGTTGTCGCTGGTGAAGATGCGCAAGACGATGTCGGTGCAGCAACCTATAATCCTTTTGCTGATTTAAAGTCGATGCTCAATAAGAAGAAATAGTGAATGCAATGTCTGCTTTAGTGCAAAGCAGACAATCTACCCTATTTTCACGCACCTATGCACAATGATGTATACTTACCAACAAGAAATTTGTTCATGGTTAATTAATAATGAAAGAAATCGAAAAAGCAAAAATTAAACTCCTTAGCGACCGTTTAGACCTTATTCGTCACAAGATGGCAAATATCTCTCCGTCAGATGAAGTAGAAAAAGCGGAGAAATACGCAGAGTTTGAGAAAGAAAAAGTAGAACTGGAAGCTGAAATTGCTCATCTGAAAGCAGTACGTAACAATAAACTAAGTAAAGAAGCGCAGAAATTAGAGAATATGCCGTTCAAACGCCTCATCACTAAGAAAGAACAGGCTGATATTGGTAAGCTGAAGAAAGCAGTGCAAGGCTTGGTTATTGTCCATCCAATGACGGCATTAGGTCGTGAAATGGAGCTAGAGGGAATGACTGGTTTTTCTAAGACTGATTTCTAGTTAGATAATTAATCCAACTAAAACCTGTAATGATCGACTAATACTGAAAGGTTCTTAATATACTTTTCGTTGTTATGAACCGTCAGTTATCCTAATAAAAGATTAGGAAGTAAAGTATCACGAAAGCTTGAAAGCTACTTCTTCTGCTTACTTTTTTTCAGCAAACCTTTTAGCACCACAATATTCGCTCTAGCCCCTTCAGCCTCTTTTAGTTGACGACGTTTTTGAGAAAAAACATCAAATACATCTTTGGCTTTCTCGTCAGCTACTTTCTTACTAATCCCACCAACACCTTGCAAAACTTCACGGTCATTGAAACTTAAAAACTGATCCAGCTTGGTATCTCAATCCTGTAAAAAAACCTGCTTACGGCGCAATGCTTGGTCTTCAGCAAAATCCAACCACATATTGACGATACGATTTAATTCTTTGAGTTCATTTTCTCGTAGATAATTCTTCGCAATCGTTACATCCGTTTTACGCACTTCGTCCGACTTATAGCTAGTTAAACCCATATCTGGCTGACTGGCATCTGCACGGCTAGCAATAAGCTCAGCGGCAGTCATTTCCGTACAAGCAAAATGCAGTTTGTTTCGGATGGTTTGAAAAAAACGATTAGTTTCTTTATTGGAAGGCTCGTAGTCCGCTGCCATAGTGAAAATTTCTTTCACCCGTAAATACACGCGTCGCGCACTAGCACGAATATCACGGATACGTTCGAGCATCTCATCAAAGTAATCAGGAACAACAGATTGACCGACAGGCAGATTTTTCAACCTTTCATCATCCATCACAAACCTTTTGATCAGATACTGTTCTAAAGTTTGTGTTGCCCACTGGCGAAACTGTGTTCCGCGAATGGAACGGACGCGATAACCGACAGCGAGAACCATAGAAAGATTGAAGTATTTTACATTGTACTGTTTGCCATCATCCGCAGTTGTTCGGTAAAACCGAACAACTGAATCTTCGACTAACTCGCCTTCAGTAAAAATATTGCTGATATGCTCACTAATCGTGGCTTTAGCTTTACCGTAAAGCTCACAAATAGAGGATTGAGATAACCACAGTGTGTCAGACTCAAAACGGCATTCGACGCGAGTTTTACCATCTTCACTTCGGAATAAAACAAATTCACCCTGTGGTGCTTCAGGAAGATTTTCGCTCATTACACCGCCCCCACTCTATACGTTATAAATAAACCGTGAGTAACAATATACCATGTTTGTCCAAAAAATAAGGGTGACTGTAAATAGAGAATAAACTTATTATTTTTCCAAAAAACAATATGATAAAGAGATAACAAAAGGCTTTATTGGGAAGTGATAAAAACAAGAAGTGGCGGAAGATCACAGGAGTCGAACCTGCCAAGGACCGCTGGCGGCCCCATCTGGATTTGAAGTCCAGCCGCCCCACCGGGGACGATGATCTTCCATTTTTGAATGGGTCAAAAGGAAATAACAAGATGATTATACGCTGAATTATTTTTAATCCCAAGTGCATCAAATCAATAAAACTCCTTTCAAATAAAATAATCCCGTTTTTGAGTAAAACTTCGGATAATTACCGCGATACTATTGAACTTATACAGTTTCATCCTCATCTTACTATCTATAACGAATAAACTCAGTGGTGTGTTTTACGTCACTGCAAACCAAAATACAGGATGTTTTTTATGTCAAATCCATTACTTAGCACAACGGGATTACCTGCATTTTCCCAGATCAAACCAGAACATGTTGTTCCTGCATTAAAAGAAGTGTTAACAACTTACCGTGAAACAGTTGAAAGATTACTGGCTGAAAATACCCAATTTAACTGGGATAACCTTTGTCAGCCATTAGCAGAAGCAGGCGATAAACTTTCTCGTGTTTGGTCTCCAGTCAGTCATTTGAATTCTGTCAAAAATAGCGCTGAACTACGTGAAGCGTATGAACAAAGTTTACCATTGCTGTCTGAATTCAGTACGTGGATGGGGCAACATGAAGGCTTATATCAAGCTTATAAATCAATTAAAGAAAGTGCTGATTTTAATGCATTAACTCAACCACAAAAAAAAGCAATTGAAAACGCATTACGTGACTTTGAATTGTCAGGTATCAGTTTACCCAAAGAGAAACAACAGCGTTTTGGTGAAATCAGCGCGCGTATGTCTGAGTTAGGCGCTAAATATGGAAATAATGTATTAGATGCAACAATGGGTTGGTCTAAACTAATTACTGATGTAGAAGATTTATCCGGTATGCCTCAAAGTGCTATTGACGCTGCAAAAGCTATCGCACAAGCCAAAGAGCAAGAAGGCTACCTATTAACGCTTGATATGCCAAGCTATCTGCCTGTCATGACATATGCTGATAATCGTGAACTAAGAAAAGAGATGAGTATCGCTTATAGTACGCGAGCCTCCGATCAAGGCCCAAATGCAGGTCAGTGGGATAATAGCGAAATTATCGCTGAAATCCTTGCATTACGCCACGAACTCGCTCAACTCCTTGGTTTCAAAAATTATGCTGAAAAGTCACTCGCCACTAAAATGGCAGAGTCTCCAGAACAAGTCCTTAGTTTTTTAACTGACTTAGCACAACGCGCTCACCCACAAGGTAAAGAAGAGTTAGCTGAACTCACACAATTTGCAAAAGAGCACTATGGCGTTGATAAATTAGAATCATGGGATTTGGCTTACTATAGCGAAAAACAGAAACAACATCTGTTCTCAATCGATGATGAGCAACTGCGTCCTTACTTCCCTGAACAACGTGCTTTAAGTGGCTTATTTGAAGTTGTTCATCGTATCTATGGTTTAACTGCTAAAGAACGTAACGACATAGACACTTGGCATGATGATGTTCGTTTCTTTGAGCTTTACGATGACAGTAACACCTTGCGTGGTAGCTTCTATCTTGATTTGTATGCACGTGAACACAAACGCGGTGGTGCTTGGATGGATGACTGCATGGGAAGAATGCGTCATGCCGATGGCAAGCTACAAAACCCTGTTGCTTATCTCACCTGTAACTTCAATAAGCCTGTAGGTGATAAACCAGCACTGTTTACACATAACGAAGTCACCACACTTTTCCATGAGTTTGGCCATGGCTTACATCATATGTTAACGCAAATTGATACTGCCGATGTTGCAGGCATTAACGGTGTACCATGGGATGCGGTTGAATTACCAAGCCAATTTATGGAAAACTGGTGTTGGGAGCCTGAAGCATTAGCCTTTATTTCTGGCCATTATGAAACTGGCGAACCATTACCACAGGCAATGCTTGATAATATGCTTAAAGCAAAAAATTATCAGTCTGCAATGTTTGTGTTACGCCAACTAGAGTTTGGTCTATTTGACTTCCGTTTACATGCAGAATATGACCCCACAAAAGGGGCTCGTGTAATGGAAACCTTAACCAGTGTGAAAGATCAAGTATCTGTTGTTCCTTCAACACCTTGGGCTCGTTTTCCTCATGCCTTTAGCCATATATTTGCAGGTGGTTATGCCGCAGGTTATTACAGCTATTTATGGGCTGATGTGCTTGCAGCTGATGCCTTCTCTCGTTTCTCCGAAGAAGGAATTTTTAACCGCGAAACAGGCCAATCATTCCTAGATAATATTTTAACTCGTGGCGGTTCTGAAGAGCCAATGGAACTGTTTAAACGCTTCCGTGGTCGTGAGCCAAAACTTGATGCTATGCTTAAAGGCTACGGCATTAAAGGATGATATGTGAATATCTGTTTACTTTGTGAAGAAGGCGCTGATAACAGCGCCTTATCAGATTTAGCGCTACGTTGGGGATTAGTTCACGACGAAACGCAAACAATGGCTTTAGTGTTAACGCCGACTCACCTTGAATTACGCAAACAAGATGAACCTAAATTAGGTGGCATCTATGTGGATTTCGTAGAAGGCACCATGGCACATCGTCGTAAATTTGGCGGTGGTCGAGGTGAAGCGGTGGCAAAAGCCGTTGGGATCAAAAAAGACTATCTACCTGATGTTGTTGATGCAACAGCAGGACTTGGCCGTGATGCATTTGTCTTAGCATCTATTGGTTGCAAAGTCAGAATGGTAGAGCGTCACCCCGTGGTTGCAGCATTACTTGAAGATGGGTTAAAACGTGCTTATCTTGATGCTGACATTGGTGAATGGATGCAAGAAAGAATGACGTTAATTCATGCCTCTTCTGCCCAAGCACTCACTGAGATCACGCCTCCTCCTGATGTTGTCTATCTTGATCCGATGTACCCACATAAAACAAAAAGTGCATTAGTCAAAAAAGAGATGCGAGTGTTCCAATCTTTAGTCGGTGCAGATGAAGATGCAGATGCGTTGCTAGAACTGGCAATCACGTTGGCAAAAAAACGTGTTGTCGTAAAACGACCTGATTATGCTGAGCCATTAAATAATCAGCCTGCACACGCCAATGTAACAACAAAAAATCACCGTTTTGATATTTACCCTTGTGTGTAAACACTGACTTATAAGGGTAAAAAATTGGTTTGAAATCTGACGGGTGTTAAACACCCGTTCAGAATCAGTAAGATTTACAGCACGCCTTGAGCCAGCATTGCATCCGCAACTTTGACAAAGCCCGCAATGTTCGCACCTTGAATATAATTAGTCTGCTTACCTTCACCACCGTAATTCACACAAGCATGGTGAATATCTAACATGATGTGATGTAAACGAGCATCCACTTTCTCTGCTTTCCAGCTTAAACGTGCTGCATTTTGCGCCATCTCTAAACCAGAGGTTGCAACACCGCCCGCATTAGCTGCTTTACCTGGTGCAAAAAGGACACCTGCTTCGATAAAGGCATCTGTTGCTGCAATCGTTGTGGGCATATTCGCACCTTCAGCAACGGCTTTAACACCATTTTTGATCAAGACTTTTGCAGCCTCTAGATCTAATTCATTTTGTGTTGCACAAGGTAGAGCAATATCAACAGGAATAGCCCAAGGTTGTTTCCCTTCAAGATAGGTTAAACCAAACTCTTTGGCATACTCTTCAACACGACCGTAATTATTTTTAATTTCAGTTAGGCGTGTGAGTTTTTCAGTAGTAAATCCGGCTTCATCAACCACAGTACCACCTGAATCCGATGCAGTTATGACTTTAGCGCCTAATTCTAAACATTTTTCGATAGTAAACTGTGCAACATTACCTGCTCCAGAAACCGCCACACGCATCCCCTCAAGAGACATACCATGACGTTTAAGCATCGCATTAGTAAAGTAAACTAAACCATATCCAGTGGCTTCTGGGCGGATTAAACTGCCCCCGAATGAAAGACCTTTGCCTGTAAATACACATTCATTGCTATTAGACAGTTTTTTCATCATACCTGCCATAAAGCCAACTTCTCGCGCACCTACACCAATATCTCCTGCTGGAACATCTGTGTTAGCCCCTAAATGACGATAAAGTTCAGTCATTAAAGCCTGACAAAAACGCATGACTTCCCCATGACTTTTACCTTTAGGATTAAAGTCAGAGCCACCTTTCGCGCCACCCATTGGTAATGTCGTTAAGGCATTTTTAAATGTTTGTTCAAAACCTAAGAATTTTAGGATAGAGAGATTCACAGAAGGATGAAAACGCATACCACCTTTGTAAGGCCCGATAGCTGAGTTAAATTGGATACGCCATGCACGGTTAACTTGCACTTGCCCTTTATCATCTAACCAACAAACGCGAAACTGAATAATACGTTCAGGCTCAACTAAGCGCTCAAGTAATGATTGTTCACGATATTGTGGATTTTTTTCTAAAAAAGGCCACAAAGTGGTAAAAACTTCACGAACCGCCTGATGATACTCAGGTTGATGAGCGTTATATTTTTCTACCCCTTCTAAAAACGAAGACAATGAGCCAGATATATTCATTCCGCTATTCCTTTTTTGTGTAATGTGATGTTGGCATAACCTCATTTATTCGGAATATTTTTGGGTTTTGTGAGGTTGATGTTGTTTTGCTTCTTGAATATATCATTAAAATACATTCACACTTCAAGACATTTTTTTCATAATTAGACAAAAAAAAAAGGTTGACTCCACTTAACAGCAGGAAAAATAGGAATTTTAGGCAAAAAAATACCTGCATAAGCAGGCATTTTTTTTGCTTAAACAAGCAAGCGATTATTCTTCATCATCTTTCAGAGGAACAATTAACATATCAACATGCACAGTATTAATTAATTGACGTGCTGATGACATCAATTTGCTCCAGAAGTCTTGGTGATGACCGCAAACAACTAAATCCATATCGTATTTTTTAATCGCATCAACCAGAACTTGGCCTAAATCACCGCTACCACTCAAGGTTTCCTGAATTTCATAACCTGATTTATCTGAGAGGTCTTTTAACGCGTTACGGGTTTCATCAGTAATACGTTGTTGCATATCACCGAGGTTGACATCAATTAGACCGGTATAAAGATCAGAATAGTTAACATCAACGTGAATTAAGGAAACTTTGGCATTATAGGGTTTTGCCATAGATACAGCTTTCTGTACTAAGACGTTACTCTCAGGGGATAAATCAACTGCCACTAGAATATGCTTATAAGCCATCGTGAACTCCTTCCATAAGCTGATTAATCGGTTGGAAAGGCGGTTAAGCCTAAATCCTATGTATTAAATATAACGTTTTAAGATGAAAGTTAGATGTCGCCTTGATCACAACTTATGTTAAATTCATCAAGAAAGCATCTATCGATAAATAACAATATACACCATTTTAGATTATCACGATGTCATTCACCGACAATATCATCATAATAATGAGAATTGAGTATAAAAAACAACAAAAACACCCTTTTAGAGTTATTTTTTATCCATTTTTTTGAAAAAGGAAACAACTTGAACACGTCACTTTTGTTTATTGCTTAATTTCACCTAAACTTAAATAAGAGAAAAAATAACCTCTATGGGTAAAGGTTTTCTCATCTCTGAATCTATTATTCTAGGGAGGGGATTATGTTTAATGTCATTGTTATCTTTTGGGCGCTCTGTATTCTTTGCCTGATTAATATGATGCGTTATTTTTCATCTATTCGGGTATTACTCACAATACTGCGCCAATCTGATCCGTTACTCTATCAATCAGTAGATGGTAATGGATTTTTTACTATGCATGGGCAATTTTCAAAACAATTGCGACTTATCCGCTACATCAACCAACGCCAATATACCAACCATCATAATCCTGAAGTGATTATGCGTTGTGAGCGAATTTATCGGCAATTTTATCTTGTTAGCCGTTTTTGTATTTTGGCTGTAGCAAGCTTAATTGCGATGCTTATTTGGTAGGTGACAAAAACAAAAAAACGGTGACTTTTAGTCACCGTTTATAAACAAACTTGGGTAGTTTATTGCTTATCAGCCATTCACAATGAATGTCAGTGATATCCAATAAAGTAAACCTGATAAACCAATGCTAACTGGTAATGTTAAGATCCAAGCCAGTGCAATATTTTTCACCGTCTTCGTTTGAACCCCTCCACCATCAACAATCATTGTACCTGCAACTGCAGATGACAAAACTTGTGTTGTTGATACAGGCATACCCGTATAACTTGCGACACCAATGGACACTGCTGCTGTTACCTGAGCAGAAACCCCTTGAGCATAAGTCATACCTTTTTTACCAATTTTCTCACCAATCGTTACTGCAACACGTTTCCAACCTACCATTGTCCCAATAGAGAGCGCTAATGCCACTGCAACAATGATCCAAATCGGTGCATATTCCACAGTGTTTAGCAGGTCACGACTCAATGTTTTTAAGAACCGTGCATCTTGGGCGCTAGTTTCAGGTAATTTAGCCACTTCTGTTGCGGTATCAGCGATACACATTAGTAATCGACGCATTTGAGCACGCTGGTCTGCTGTTAGTTCATCATAAGAACTAATATTTGCCAGCATTTGTTCTGTTTGATTCAGAACAATTGGCGTTCTCGCGCTGTTACAATGGAAATCAGTATCACTAGGATCAGTTTGTGCTGACACTGCTGGTGTATTTTCGATAGCATGCTGTAATGCTGGCTGATGCTTCTCATAATACTGCTGTAAGTGCACAACGGCATCATGTGTTTTGGTGATATCGTATCCGCTAGCACTCATATTGACGACAAAGCCCGCAGGCGCCACGCCAATTAATACCAACATGATAAGACCGATACCTTTCTGCCCATCATTTGCACCATGAGAAAAACTAACCCCAACCGCAGATAAAATCAGTGCAGTACGAGTCCAAAATGGTGGCTTACGCTTACCATCTTGTTTTTCACGTTCAGCTGGTGTCAGGTGAATACGACGACGTTTTTTCGTACCACTCCAGTAACGGCGCAGTAAGAAAATCATCGCGCCTGCAATAACCAAGCCGATAATCGGAGAAAGAATGAGAGATAGGAAGATACTGATCATTTTTGGAATGTTTAACGCATCAACGATAGACGAATCTGTCACGATAGCATTTGTTAAACCAATACCAATGATAGCACCTATCAGCGTATGTGAACTTGATGCTGGGATGCCGAAATACCATGTACCTAAGTTCCAGATAATAGCGGCTAACAGCAACGAGAAGACCATAGCAAGGCCATGACCTGAGCTCACATTCAGCAGAAGATCTGTCGGTAACAAGTGAACGATAGCATAAGCTACACTCAAACCACCGAGCAAAACTCCAAGGAAGTTAAATACACCCGCCATCACGACCGCAAATTGCGCACGCATAGCACGAGTATAGATAACAGTTGCTACCGCATTTGCGGTATCATGGAAGCCATTAATAGCTTCATAAAATAGCACAAAAAGCAGTGCTAAAACCAACATTAAACCTGTATGAAATTCTAGGTCAGTAAACAAATGTAGCATAGACGTTAAGCCAGTTAGTTGGACATGAACGCGGCGCATTATCAGCGACAAATGCGAACGGTGGAAGCGAAATTTAACCTTTTTTTGATTTGATAACCAAGAAAATCAGAGCCTTTTTAAGATAATTCCTTATATATCATTTAATTAATAAAAATAAAAAAAAAGTAAATTTCTGACAATTTTTTTCCTTGCTAATACGAATTTAGGTGAAAAATGCAGATTTCTCCATATAATTTTACAAAAATACTCTGATCTTACGCGAAAATCATTGATTAAGTAGTCAGAGAAAACCAAGAACGAGACATCATTGTGGGATCATACGATACAGTAATTATAGGTGCAGGTGCCGCGGGGCTTTTTTGTGCGTCTTTAGCAGGACAAGCAGGATTATCTGTTTTAGTGCTAGATAACGGTAAAAAAGCAGGTCGAAAAATTCTTATGTCAGGAGGCGGGCGTTGCAATTTTACCAATATGTATATTGAACCTTCAGCCTATTTATCAGAGAATCCTCATTTTTGTAAGTCAGCACTTGCTCGCTATACACAATGGGATTTTATTGAGTTAGTGCAAAAACATAACATTGCCTATCATGAGAAAACATTAGGCCAGCTCTTTTGTGATGATTCAGCACAGCAAATTGTGGATTTATTACTTGCTGAGTGTCAAAAAGGGAAAGTAAGTGTTCGCTTACGTAGCGAGGTAACGTTAATCGAGAAAACAGAGGAAGGTTTCACTGTTTTTGTTGATGGGAAAGCGATTGTTACCCCTTCTGTTGTCATTGCCAGCGGTGGGCTTTCTATGCCTGGTTTAGGTGCTACTCCTTTTGGCTATAAAGTCGCAGAACAATTTGGCCTTCCGGTATTACCCACTCGCGCGGGCTTAGTGCCTTTTACACTACATAAACCTCAGCTTGAGCAATTTAGTCAACTATCTGGCGTGGCTGTACCTGCTATTGTGACGGCAAAAAGTGGAATAAGTTTTAAAGAAAATATTCTTTTTACTCATAGAGGTCTTTCAGGCCCTGCTATTCTACAAATCTCTAGTTATTGGCAACCTGGAGAGTATGTAAGTATTAACTTACTTCCAAATATTGACCTTGAAAGCCTTCTACAAGAAAAACGCCAAGAACACCCAAATCAATCATTAAAAAATACATTATCTCGCTTATTACCAAAGCGTTTTATTGAAATAATGATAGAAAATAAACAGTTACCTGATGTTTCCCTCACTCAACTTAGCAACGAACGTATTACTCAAATTGTAGCGTTGCTACAAGAATGGCAAGTTCAGCCTAATGGCACGGAAGGATATCGTACTGCGGAAGTCACTCTAGGTGGCGTAGATACTCGTGCCCTTTCCTCTAAAACGATGGAAGCCACCAAAGTAAAAGGGCTCTATTTCATTGGTGAAGTCGTGGATGTAACAGGTTGGTTAGGTGGATATAACTTCCAATGGGCATGGAGCTCAGCCTATGCCTGTGCTCAGAGCCTTATTTCAACACCGAAATCAACTTTTGCTGAGTGATAATAAATAAACGTGCCAATGTTAAAGTTATAAATATTGGTTTTATAATTCTATAAACTTATAAGTCATACATAACAAAACCCAGTTATCATCAATCTGTGATAGCTGGATTTTGTTTTATCGCTTAATAGCGACTCAAAATGATTCATATCCCTTCTTTTACTCTGGTTTTATAACGCATTTCCTGTTCTTTTTTCTATGAATAACCTTATAAAAAATATTGTTAACTATTTGGTTATATTACTATTTTAAAAAATTTTTAAAATAAAACGATTCGTTAATCAGTAAGTTAAAAGCTTTTCATTGCTTTTTTCGATATTGCTTAAAAAAAAGGCTTTACAAATGATACTGAGAACTATTATCATCAATAACACTTTCAGACGCACCACCTTCAGGGTGATATGAAAGAACGACATTGCTCACATTGCTTCCAGTGTTTTATTTAGCCAGCCGGGTGCTGGCTTTTTTCTTTTCAAAAACTTATTCGATGTTTTTGTTTCCCTTTATTCAAATTATTTGGATCTTCAGGTTAAATTCCTCCGCTTTTCTACTTTGTGCTATTGCGTAAACTGTGTTCAACAACTGATGAGAAGGAAACACATAATGATTTATCTACGCAAAGCAAATGAAAGAGGACACGCTAATCATGGTTGGCTAGATAGCTGGCATACCTTCTCTTTCGCAAACTATTACGATCGTGATTTTATGGGATTTTCTGCATTACGTGTGATTAATGAAGATCGCGTAATACCTGGTGAAGGCTTTGGTACCCACCCTCATAAAGACATGGAAATTTTAACCTATGTGCTTGAAGGTAATATCGAGCACAAAGACAGTATGGGTAATAAAGAAAATGTTCCTGCGGGTGAGTTTCAGATAATGAGTGCAGGTACAGGGATCACCCATTCAGAATATAATCCAAATAGTGATCAAGGGCTGCATTTCTACCAAATTTGGATTATGCCAAATACTGTCGGTATCACACCACGTTACGATCAACGTCGTTTTGATACAACTGTAAGTAAACAGCTTATTTTGTCGCCAGATGCCCGTGATGGCTCTTTAAAAGTATTCCAAGACATGACCTTATGGCGTTGGAACCTGAAAAAAGGCAAAGAAGCACAATATCAAGTAGAAGCGGGACGCAATATTTGGCTGCAAGTTGTAAAAGGAAAAATAGCCATTAATGACATAATTGCGACCACCAGTGATGGTGTAGCTATTGCTGATGAAGATATGATCCATTTTGTTGGTGATGAAGACAGTGAGGTTTTATTGTTTGATTTGCCTCCTGTAAAAGCATAGTTGGGTTATCACCCTCTAAAGCCACTTTTTCTCTAATAGATAGTTTCACTTTATTTCCTTTTTACTCCCTGAAATATTCTCGCATTTCAGGGATTTTTTTTATCTCTAATATCTCAAATAAAAAAACACCAAAATCATATCCTATGAATTTGGTGTTTTTATTAATGCTTTAAAAAATTAACGTTTTGGTCCAACTTTTGTCAGTGCTTGACCTGCTGGAGTATCTGTATATTTATCGAAGTTCTTCACAAAACGATCAGCGAGATCGTCTGCTTTTACATCCCATTGCGCTTTATCAGCATAAGTATCACGAGGATCTAAAATTTCACTGTTAACGCCTGGTAGTGCTGTTGGGATCTCCAAATCAAACACAGGTAATGTTTTCATTGGTGCTTTATCAATGTCACCATTTAAGATCGCATCAATAATAGCGCGAGTATCTTTAATTGAGATACGTTTACCTGTGCCGTTCCAACCGGTATTAACCAGATAGGCTTTTGCACCAGATGCTTGCATACGTTTTACTAATACTTCAGCGTATTGTGTTGGGTGCAGAGATAAGAATGCCGCACCAAAACAAGCTGAGAATGTAGGTGTTGGCTCTGTTACACCACGTTCTGTTCCTGCAAGCTTAGCGGTAAAACCAGATAAGAAGTGATATTGCGTTTGTTCTGGCGTTAAACGTGAAACAGGAGGCAACACACCAAAAGCATCTGCTGTTAAGAAAATCACTTTCTTAGCGTGACCCGCTTTAGAAACAGGTTTAACAATATTATCGATATGATAAATCGGGTAAGAAACACGGGTATTTTCTGTTTTTGAGCCATCGTCGAAATCAACAGAACCATCCGATAACACAACCACGTTTTCTAATAGTGCATCACGTTTAATTGCACCATAGATATCAGGCTCTGCTTCTTTTGATAAGTGGATCGTTTTCGCATAACAACCCCCTTCAAAGTTAAACACACCGTCATCGTCCCAACCATGCTCATCATCACCAATTAGCTTACGCTTAGGATCTGTTGAAAGGGTTGTTTTACCTGTACCGGATAAGCCAAAGAAAATAGCCACATCACCACTTTCGCCAACGTTTGCGGAGCAGTGCATAGAAGCCATACCTTTAAGAGGAAGGAAGTAGTTCATCATAGAGAACATACCTTTCTTCATCTCGCCACCGTACCAAGTACCCCCGATTAACTGAATGCGTTCAGTTAAATTGAAAGCAACGAAGTTCTCAGAATTAAGTCCTTGTTCCTTCCAATTTGGATTTGTACATTTCGCTCCGTTCATCACAATGAAGTCTGGTGTGAAATTTTCCAGCTCTTCTTGTTCAGGACGAATAAACATATTTTTAACAAAATGGGCTTGCCAAGCAACTTCCGTAATAAAACGTACTTTTAAACGTGTGTCCGCATTCGCACCACAAAATGCATCAACAACAAACAAACGTTTGCCTGATAGCTGATTGGTTACCAATGATTTTAAGTCAGACCACACTTCTTGTGAGAGTGGCTTATTATCATTTTTACCTTTTCCCTGATCAGCCCACCATACCGTGTCACGAGTAACATCATCACGAACAATGTATTTATCTTTCGGAGAACGTCCAGTAAATATACCTGTATCAACGGCAATAGCGCCTAACGAGGTTAATGTGCCTCGTTCATAACCTGTTAATCCAGGCTGGGTTTCTTCATTAAATAACAGCTCATAGCTTGGGTTATAAATGATTTCACTTGTGTCCTTAATACCGTACTGCTGGAGATCCTTAGGGGTAAGACCTTTAACGCTCATAGTTTCGCTCCTGATAAATAGACCTTTCTACGAGCAATATTAGGGTGTTACGAGTAATTAACAGCGATTGTTATCAATATTTTGAAAATTTATAATTTTTTTATGTTAAGAACGAGAGCTAATGCACAAAACTACAGAAAAATTGTTGAATAAAAAAGGACGCAAAATAGCGTCCTTTTGATAAAGTCACCTTGCTAAATCGAATCAGTGCAATTCTGATTCATTCAACTTATTGATATTATTAACATCATTCTCTGTGAAGATATAATGAGTTCCACAATACTCACATTCCATATCGATATTGCCCTGTTCTTGCAACAGGTGGTTCACATCTTCTTTAGACAATGTTACTAATGTATTTTCACAGCGTTCACGCGAACAAGTACAATGAAATTCAACAGCTTGAGGCTCATAAAGAGTAACATCTTCTTCGTGATATAAACGATGTAAGATCTCTTTAGTATCCAGCGTAAATAACTCTTCAGCCTTAATGGTATGAGTTAATTGTGTAAGTAATTCAAAATGTTCCGCCGTATGTTCTGCCGTGAACTCTTCTGATGCTGGTAATACTTGTAATAACATTCCTGCAGCCGCAGGCTTACCCGCTTGCATACCACTACGAATAAATACGCGAGTTGGTAACTGTTCTGATTGCTTAAAATAGTTATCAATACAAGCTTCAATAGTTTCACCATCAAGGGCAACAATACCTTGATAACGTTCACCTTTCTCTGGTGTTACTGTGATGACCATAAAACCATTCCCGATCATCTCTTTTAATGTACTTCCAGCCTTTACATCATCACCCACACGCGCAACACCGCGCATTTGTTGATTGTTATTACCATTGATAACAGCCAATCGTACTGGGCCATCGCCTTGTATTTGAACAGTAATATCTCCTTCAAATTTAAGCGTTGCTGTTAACAAACTCGTTGCCACCAGCAAATCACCTAGAAGACATTGAACTGGCTCAGGATAATGGTGATTTTCAAGCATTGATTGATAGGTTTCAGTCACATTGACCAATTCACCACGTACCGCGTTTTTTTCAAATAAAAAACGTGATAAAGAGTCTTTTTTAGACATAACGTTCTCTCATTTCAGGGAATCGGTTAATCCGATTCTTGTAAATTTGTCTGTTTGAAGCGAAGTAAGGTGCGTCTTTCCTTTTTATCAGGGCGACGTTCAGGATGAGGCATTGTTAACGCATTCATTTTTCTCGCAAGAGCAATTTTTTCTCTTTTCGCAATACTCTCTGGTGTTTCACAATAGAGTGTTTGTGCTTGTGTAGCACCTTGTCGCTGTGAACTCACCATTAGAATGGTTACTGTCCGTTCATCATTACCTTGTCGTAGACGTATTTCTGCGCCTTCTTCAACGATTTTACTTGGCTTGCCTCTCACACCATTGTAATGAACTTTGCCACCTTCAATCATTGTGCGAGCAATGGCACGCGTTTTATAAAAACGCGCAGCCCAAAGCCATTTATCTAAGCGGACACCACTTTCTGGTGATGGTTGACTCATCCCTTTCTCCTTAACTTCAACTTCTTTTATGAAGGCGATAGTGAAAACACATAGCCTTCCACAACAAGGGACTTACTGAGGAGGGCGATAAAAACAGTGCTCATAATAGAGACTGATTTTATTCATGCGTTGGTTGTTTTGTCGCCGACGCCGGATGATAAGAAAGAGGTTCAATACTAAGAACCCGATAGCAAGAAACAATAATAACGTATTACCGATGTAATATAACATTGTCATTGAATCAGGTAGGCTATGTAAAAATATCTGTAACGTACCATTAGCATCAACAACCATGCCTGTTATTACTCCACCCGTATCAAAAGGTGTATGCAATAAAATATCGGATAAACGTTGTAACTCCCGCCACTGTTCTAACGGCGTGGGTTCAAACACTGAGTTTGAGTTTGACGCGTAATCAACGAGCTGTTTTCTTTCATCACTGATTAATAGCACACCACCTGGTGGCGGACTATTTAACAGTATTGCGGCTTTATCTATTTCTCGGTAGATAAAAGAAGATGTGGTGGTGTCGATAAGCTTTTCCAAGGCCTCCGCACTTACTGCACGTAATAAAACATTGGTGCCTGTTAATTTACCACTCTCAGCACGTTGAACTAATGCACTCCAGTCATTAACGTTACTCAAGTTAACTAACGCCATTTTCAAGCGGATACATTCATTTTCTCGTGGACATAAATCCTGTGTTTTCAACACAATACCATCGAAATTATCTAAAAGATTCATCCCTGATTTAGTAATGGCTTGACCTAAACTTGGGTTAACTCGGTTATTAGAAACGGGATGAAGCTGCTCTTCAACCATATGTAATAAAGCAGCTGCTTTTTCGATTGTGCTCGACTCAGGCATCGGCATTGGATTGCTGTTATTCCAGTAAATGCCCGAACAATCAAAAGGTGCAAAAATGGTTTTATTATTCTTACTTGATAGATTAGGTGGCATATAACACATACCCACCCCTTTCGCCTGAATAATATCTCCAACATGCAAATCAGTTGTTTCCAATTCGGTAAAATTAGTGACTAAATGAGGTTCTGTATCTTTAAGCCATGAAAAACTGAGTTTCATTGAAAGAGAAAGTGGCTGATAAAGATACAACATGCCAATAATAAATAAGCTCCAAAAAACGAAAATGATATTTTTAATGTACCGTTTATAAGGATAATTTTTTTCTTCGTCATGTAATGAAAGATAACTTCCTTGCTTTATAACATGATGACTAGGATACATTTCTAAATAGGTGACTTTATCAATATCACCTTGAATATAAGGTTCCCAATGAGGTGGATAAATAAGATCAATCCCCCCTAAAGAAACATTTTTCACCTGCCCATGATCAAAATTGCCGAAAAGCCCCCAGCGTTTTAAACGTCCTTTAAAACAATGGACTTCTTGCTTACGAGGTTTAATCAAAGGATTGTGAATAAGGAAAATACCGATGGCAAGAAATGAGCTTCCTATCGCTAAGATCCAAGGAAGGAAAACCTGAGGCATCATTAGGGCCGTTAACCATAATGTAAGCCCTATACAAACAAAAGAACCATCCCAAAAGCCAGATGAGTTATGTAATCGGTATTCTTCGTTAGTCTCTTCTCTAATTTGCAGGAGGTGAGCAGCATCACCTTCATTCTTTTGGATCGTGGATGAACCATTTGCCAAGATAGGTTCAGAAAGTTGCTTTAAACTCAGCGCAGAAAAATGAATTTTTTCATCTTTTAAAAAGTGTCCATTAACACCAATTACGATGGGGATAGATGGCGTACACACAACATCGAGGACATTTTCTTGTTGAAGATAAGGAACGAGCAGCGGGGGAATATGAATTTCTACAGCATCAATATAGTAACGCCAATGATTTAACCCTTCTGATGAGCCAGCAAAACGGTTAACGATATTTCTTAATGTCGTAACGACTTCGCCTTTAATTGGCATTTCGGGGAAGTTTTGTAATGAATATCCAGAAGAAAAATCAGACGTACCAAAATAAGATAAATAATCACTAATAAGCCCATAGTCATCTGAAGTGAGCTTACGATACGTTGGTTTGGCAAGAGATGGGAGATGATGTGAGTCATCAAGCCGCCTTCTTTTAAAGAATAGAAAGGCGGCCATTATAAATAGGCTTATCATCAAGATAGCCAATATAATGACTGATAATCTCATTTTTTCCCCATGCTTATACTGATGCTGCGTAGTAACAATACCAAATTTAAAACCCTGCCTAACATAAGGCAATTCCTATTCTTTTGTTCTATTTTTTATTTAAATACAATAGATTATATTTTTGTCGGCGCGTTATAATTTATTTATCTTATCAATTTTATATCCACTAACAACGCTATCTTCAGGTAAAATAGCGGATCAATAAATAATAATATTCTCAAAAAATCAATAAATAACTAGGTTTAGTAGCGGAGTGTACTCAATTTTCACTTAAAAGCTAAATCTAATTGTTAGATTTATTTTGTCATTAATGTGTTAAATTCAGGTTAATCTCTATTCTGCCAGGGGCTGTTATGAAAGAACTTAAAAAACCCAATATATTAAACATTGATAACATCGCCCGTTCTCGATTATTTCAGATCCAATCCGTTAATCTGGAGTTCAGTAACGGGGAAAAACGCATTTATGAACGCATGAAACCAGCAAACCGTGAAGCAGTTATGATTGTTCCGATCATTGATGACAACCTTATCCTTATTCGTGAATACGCTGTCGGTATCGAAAATTATGACTTCGGTTTTCCTAAAGGCGCCATTGATCCTGGCGAAAATGCTTTACAAGCAGCAAACCGCGAACTCAAAGAAGAAATTGGTTATGGTGCCCACTCTTTAACAGAAATAGCAAAGCTTTCTATGGCTCCTTCTTATTTTTCCAGCAAAATGAATATCGTCATTGCCCATGATCTTTACCCTGAGCAACTGGAAGGCGATGAACCTGAACCACTAATTCAAGTACGTTGGCCTATCGCTAAAATGATGGACTTACTGGATCATCCCGATTTTACTGAAGCACGTAGTGTCAGTGCCCTCTTTCTCGCCCAGCGCTATTTACAGAGTAAATAAATAGATAATAAAAACCGGATTTTTACATCCGGTTTTTATCGATTAATTAGAATAATTCGTTAGATTCGCCATTATCCTCAAAAATCTGTGTTCCCACTTCGCTTTTTGCTCTTTCTGTGGGTTGTGTACCCTCAATAAAATACTCTTTCATTGAAGGACCATCACCGGCGAGTTTACCTGTTGTTCTATCTATTTGAACAGCAACAACACCTTTTGGTGCTGGCATCATATTCACAGGCACACCATCAAGTGCGACTTTCATAAAGTCATTCCAAATAGGTTGCGCTGTTTTAGCACCTGCTTCACCACCACTGGCCGCAGTACGCCCTAAGTTACGGCTACTGTCATCAAAGCCAATCCAAGCGGTAGCAACAATATTCGCACCATAACCAGAGAACCATGCATCTTTAGAACTGTTGGTTGTTCCTGTTTTACCACCAATATCTTGGCGTTTTAGATCACGAACGGCTCGCCAACCTGTACCAGACCATCCGGGCTCACCCACAAGGTTTGTTCTTAATGCATCATGCATTAAGTAAGCCAGTGGTGTGCTGATAACGTGTGGTGCGTAAGGGCTTTCTTTAACAGTCTCTGCTAACGGAGCTTGTTCTAATTCAATCTCAGGAGCTGCATCCACAGGCTGTGATTTATTAGATTGAGCAACGTTTTCCATATAGTCATCAGATAGAGCGATAGAACGCATGGTGTCGCCGTAAATAACCGGTATATCTGTACAGTCTGGACATGCTACTTTTGGCTCTGCAGTAAACAGCACTTCACCTTCTGCATTCTCAATACGTTGGATATAGTAAGGTTCAATTAAATATCCACCATTCGCCATTACAGCAAAACCGCGTACCATTTGCATTGGTGTAAATGATGGTGATCCTAATGCTAAGGATTCTGTTCTATCGATATTTTGATTAGGGAAACCAAAACGTAAGAGATAATCAGCAGCATAATCCACACCCATTGCGCGCATTGCACGTACCATCACCACATTTTTAGATTGACCTAATCCTTGACGTAAACGGATAGGACCTGCGTAAGTTGGTGGTGAATTTTTAGGTCGCCAATCTGTACCAGCACCCGCATCCCAACGACTAATAGGTAAGTCATTAAGTAAGGTAGATAAAGTTAAGCCTTTATCTAATGCGGCTGCATACAAGAAAGGTTTAATATTCGAACCTACTTGGCGTAATGATTGCGAAACACGATTAAATTTACTGATTTCAAAATCAAATCCCCCGACAAGGGCAATAATCGCGCCATTTAGAGGATTCAATGCAACAAATGCTGCATTAACACCTGGAAGCTGCGCTAATACCCAATTGTTATCATTATTTTGACGAACCCAGATTTGCTCACCAACATTAACTACTGCATCAACTTTTGTTGGTGTCGCGCCTTGAGCAGTATCTGAAATAAACTTACGAGCCCAACGAACTGCTTTTAAATCTAAGGTAATGTTATCGCCATTCTTTAAAACCACTTTCGCTTCTTTAGCATCTGCAGATAACACAACGGCTGGAATCAATGGCCCATAAGTTTGAATTTCTTTTAATTTCTTACTGATCGCATCATTATCCCAAGGCGTTTGCCCTTCACGCCAAAGAACTTCTTGAGCACCGCGGTAGCCATGGCGCATATCATAATCAATCACATTGTCGCGTAAGGCTTTTTCTGCTGCTAATTGATCTTTACGAATAACAGTAGTGTAAATTTTATAGCCATCAGTATAAGCATTTTCACCATAGCGCTCATACATCTCCATTCTCACCATTTCAGTGAGGTATGGGGCGGAAAAATCAATTTGAGGTGCATGATATTTCGCCACAATAGGCTCAGCTCTGGCACTTTCATATTGTGCACGAGTGATGTAATTCTCTTCATACATACGCAGTAACACAACATTACGGCGTTTTAAGGCGCGATCGTAAGAATAGAGAGGATTTAGTGTAGAAGGTGCTTTAGGCAAACCAGCAATGACTGCCATTTCATTAAGGCTAAGATCATGCACACTTTTACCAAAGTAAACATAAGCCGCAGCCCCCACACCATAAGCACGGTTACCCAGATAAATTTTATTTAAATACAGCGCTAAAATTTCATCTTTGGTTAACTCTTTTTCAATGCGAATAGCCAAAAACGCTTCTTTAATTTTTCGCATTAATTTCTTCTCAGGCGTTAAAAAGAAATTTCGTGCTAACTGTTGCGTAATGGTACTTGCACCTTGAGAAGCTTGTCCTGATGTTAATGCGACAACTACCGCACGCGAGATCCCAATGGGGTCGATACCGTGATGCTCACGAAAACGGGTATCTTCGGTTGCGATAAAAGCATTAATTAATTGAGGAGGCATTTCCTCTAGTGTTAGCGGTAAACGACGTTTTTCGCCGTATTGCGCGATTAATTCTCCGTCTGCACTTAAAACCTGCATAGGGGTTTGTAAACGAACATCTTTTAATGTCGCGACATCGGGTAACTGAGGCTCAACATACTTATACATACCGTATATCGAGGCGGCTCCCAAAATTATGCAAGCAAAAACGAAGATGAAAAAATATTTTAAGAACTTCACCTTAAATTTCCCATGTAGTGTGAATTGGGCGGTTTATAAACAAACAGTGCGTAGTATAAAGGTAACGCCTCTTTGAAAATAGGCAATTACTCATCAATAGATATGGATATCATTTATGGAAACACACAATTACCAGATTGGTATTGAAATTAACACTCATCATATCAATGCTGTTTTGGTATTTCAGCAGAATAAACAATGGAAGATCAGCGCATTTTGGCAATTCCCTTTACCTCTCAATGACGATGCAGATGATACAAAATTAAGAAATATCTTAATAAACTGGCGCAAGGATCTCCCTTTTATTAACAATATTACTCTCTCATTACCCGATATTTATGAAAGTTATCAGACTATCCCACTACCACCGCTTATTTCCCTTACATCGGCAGCATGTTATCGGTTAGCACAATTACGAGCCACATCTTACACACAAAATACAAAAAACCCTGTTAATTTTGACTATCGGCAAAATAACGGCAAACTCGCTATTCATTTGTGTCATAAGATCGTATTAGATAAGTACATAACCTTATTTTCCCAAATAAACTTAACACTCTCTGCGATAGATTTGCCCGCGTGTGCACTACGCTATTTAGCCACTTACCTTAATATCTCACCTAAAAACAAACTTATTTACTGTAAAAACAACTCGCTATTTTGGGTTTCATCTGATGATGAAATGCCCCATTACGGCACTCTTCCTTATCAAGACCAGCAAGAACAACAAACCGCTATTTATCAGTTAATAGAGAAATACAATTGGTCTAAAGAACAGTGCTATTTTGCTGGCGATAATGCGACACATTTTAGCCATTCAATGCCTCTTTGGCCTGACTTTTCCCATTATTTATTTCAACCAAACACAAGAGAAAATACACTTTCTTTGATCGCTCTTGGTTTAGCATTACGCCCTTGGGAAAAATCATGTATCAAGTAAATTATCTACCTTGGCGCCACAATTTATTTAGAAAAAAAATCGCAATATGGGCTTATCAAACATTAGCTTTTATCACTATCACACTGATAATTTGCGGTTATTACACCTATCACTTAGTGCAAAAGCGAGATACCACCTCAGCATTACACATTCAAATACAGCAACAAGAACAGGATTTGTTCGAACAATTCAACATTTATCAACAACAGAAAAAACAAACCAACTTATACTCTCAGCGCTATTCGCTTTATTATAAAAATTGGTTACGTTATTTACATTACATACGTTTTTTTCAGGCTATTGAAGCTTATCTCCCTGCTTCTGTATGGATAAATCATTATTCTGATACTGATAATCGCCACTCTTTGGATCTTATTTTACCCAAAGCACAATCGCTCTCTTTTATAACCCATTTTAAACACCATCCCATTCTTGCCACCCTATCATTGGATTATTTACAACAAAGCAAAATCTCCCCGTCCTATACTGAAGTGCATTTAACGGGAAAATGGGAAATCGACGAACCGTGGAATAAAAAAGATGTCGAGGAAGTACCATGAAGATAAATGTGCAATGGTTACAATTTGTAGTTTCTCTGGCAATGTGGCAAATAACATTACTGAGCTTAACAATCCCTTTTACTATTTTTCTACTTTACTACTTCTTTATTTATACTGGTTATCAGCAAGAAATAACTCAACAACAAGTGGAAACAACCCAAAGGCTCTCTCGTATTCATCATTATCAAAAGATGTTAGAGACGCCACCATCACTTGAATCACTTATTGCACAACAAGCTGATTATCATATTTCATTAAATAATCCATCCACCCCTGAGCAACTACAACACCTACTTATTACTTATCATTTCATCCCTGAAACTTGGGAAAACGCCCCTAATTCGTTATATAAGCTCACTTTTAATTTGTCTTATACTCGCTTATTAACTTTACTCGAACACCTTAATCAAACCGGATTATTACTTATCTCGCTCAATATTATTCCAATAAAAACAGAGTTACTTTCTGTTCAAATCACATTGATGGCACTAAAAGGACTCTCATTAGAACAAGGTGGCATATCATGAAAATATTGGTTTTCTTTATGATGCTATGCATGACAACTTGTGTTTTTGCTCACTTGAGAGATCCATTCTTCCCTGACGTTCCTGATGTCATTAATCATGAAAAGACACTACCAACACCCACTGAAGAACCATGGACAGACACACAGCAAGCTGAACAATTACACCATCGACTTTATCCGTTAAATTATGCTGATGCAGATACATTAGCGAAGCAACTTAGCACTTATGCAATCCCATTATTGAGTAAACAAGGCCGGGTCATCGCTGATAGTGACTCTAATAGTCTTTCAATTGTCGATAATGACAAAGCACTTTCTGAAATCGCAGATTGGCTAAAATTAAAAGATACTCCACAACAACAAGTTCATATCACGGCGCATATCGTCAGTAGCAGTCAAGAAGCATTAAATGAATTAGGTACTCAATGGGGCTTGCAAGCATTAAAAACTACAAATACTGAAGCAATATCAACAATACCTAGTACTACGCCGACATCTTCTAACTCTGCTTTATCAATACCTTCACTGTCTGCATTATCACTTCATCAAAATACCAAAAACCCACTTCACTATATTGCCTTTAATATCGCTAGGATTAATGGTCGTCTATTAGAACTTGAGTTAAGCGCATTAGAACAAGAAAAACAGCTATCAATTATTGCAAGTCCAAGACTAACAGCGGCTCATGAGAAAACGGCCTCAATAAAACAAGGAACGGAAATTCCCTATGTCAGCCGAGATAATGAAACCACTCGTGTTCAATTTAAGGAGGCTGTATTAGGGATGGAAGTCACCCCAATTATTCAGAGAAATAAAAAAATAAGGTTAATACTTAAAATCAGTCAAAACACACCTGGTATCGCCCTTGTTCAAGGTGGTAGTGAACACCTTTCTATCGACAAGCAAGAGATCAGTACAGAAGTCACGATTAATGATGGAGAAACCATTATGTTAGGAGGAATATTTCAACAAAAGCAGCAAGAGCATACAGCAAAAATCCCTTTATTATCATCTATCCCATTATTAGGAGTACTTTTTAGCCATAAACGAGATCAGCACAGTCGCCATGAATTGGTTATTTTTATTACACCCAAATTAATCTAACTTTTTATGTGATAAAATTTTTTTCATCAAAATACAAAGAGTTACCCATTTATTACTAGGATTAAACTGAGAGTTATTCATTGTTTTTTCTTATAATCAGTATTTATAGATTTGACGATGAGGACGATTTAGCTTACAAGGGTTAGCTAATTTGAGTGGACCTGAAACATCACAATGATAATACGGATACATTTTATGCACTTCCTCTATTCTTGGAGGTAGGGCTTTTTATATGTAATATTGATCGCTTGATGACGAAAAAGACAATATTATCAGATGCGGTTTTCCGACTAAATTGTGTTAGAATCTTCGCGTTGCCAACAAAGATGATTACTTTTTTTAGTAGTTTTTGTTATGTACTGTAGGCAAAGGGATTTTTATCCTATGTTGTTGTTTGCAACAGCATGTGGTTATTTTATAGCGATCTACTGAAAGAACTCAGTCTTATTATGAGAGTAGATAACAAATGTTATCAGGTGTGAATTAGATAAACACTCATAAATTTCAGTTTAGGTCCCGTCGCTGAATGAATTTGGCGGGGCGGGTTATCATTAACGAATATCTTAGTAATACCAAAAACATGGCAGAGAAACGTAATATCTTTCTGGTTGGGCCTATGGGTGCCGGCAAAAGCACTATTGGTCGTCAGTTAGCTCAACAACTTAGTATGGAGTTTTATGATTCCGATCAGGAAATTGAGCGGCGTACAGGTGCGGATGTAGGTTGGGTATTTGATGTAGAAGGCGAAGAAGGCTTCCGTCAACGAGAAGAGAAAATAATCAACGAACTCACTGAAAAGCAAGGTATTGTACTTGCTACAGGTGGCGGTTCGGTGAAATCGCGAGAAACCCGTAACAGACTATCTGCACGTGGTGTGGTTGTTTATTTAGAAACAAACATTGAAAAGCAACTCGCTCGAACCCAACGTGATAAAAAACGTCCTTTATTGCAAGGTGTTGAACCTGTGCGTGATGTCCTAGAGACATTAGCTGAAGAACGTAATCCTCTTTATGAAGAGATTGCTGACATCACAATTCATACTGATGATCAGAGTGCAAAAATTGTAGCCAATCAAATAATTGAATTATTAGAACAAAACTAATTCAACTATTTATAAGGTTAAGTAAAGACAATAAGAAGAAGGCCACTGTTATGGAAAAAATCACTGTCACATTAGGTGAAAGAAGCTATCCCATTACCATTGCTTCTGGCCTTTTTCATCAACCTGATACCTTTTTACCATTAAAATCAGGGCAGCAAGTTATGATAGTTACGAACGTAACGCTTGCTCCTCTCTATTTAGAAAAGGTAACAAACACCTTAAAAAAACAAGGTGTTTTGGTTGATAGCGTGATTTTACCTGATGGCGAACAATATAAATCGCTTGAAATCATGAACGATGTCTTTACTGCATTATTAGAAAAAAATCACAATCGAGATACGACACTTATCGCATTAGGCGGAGGTGTTATTGGTGATCTAACTGGTTTTGCGGCAGCAAGTTACCAACGTGGTGTTCGCTTTATCCAAGTTCCTACTACGTTGTTATCACAAGTTGATTCATCCGTTGGCGGAAAAACAGCAGTTAATCACCCTCTTGGCAAGAATATGATTGGTGCTTTTTACCAACCAGCTTCTGTCATCATTGATCTCGATTGCCTTGCCACATTACCACCTAGTGAACTTTCATCTGGTTTAGCTGAAGTTATAAAATATGGCATCATTTTAGATAAAGACTTCTTTATCTGGCTTGAAAATAATATTGATAAACTTTTGGCGCTTGAACCTAAAGCTATGGCTTTTTGCATCCGTCGTTGCTGTGAGCTAAAAGCTGAAGTTGTCGCCGCAGATGAAAAAGAAACCAATGGCTTACGTGCATTACTCAATCTAGGCCATACTTATGGGCACGCTATTGAAGCTCATATGGGATATGGTGTTTGGTTGCATGGCGAAGCGGTTGCAGCAGGTATGGTAATGGCGGCAAGAACCTCTCAAGCACTCGGTCAATTTACCGAAGAAGAAACACAACGTGTTATTCAATTACTTGAGAAAGCAAATCTCCCCGTCAATGGCCCTGTAGAAATGACACCTGATGACTATTTACCTCATATGATGAGAGATAAAAAGGTTTCTGGTGGCAAACTGCACCTCGTTTTACCAAAAGGCATCGGTCAATCTGAATTACGTGCGGATATTTCTCGCGAACAAGTCCACAAAGCGATAACATCTTGCATTAATGCAAATTAAGCTCCCCATTACCTGACTAGAAGTAAACCAGAATGCCTACTTAAGGATAATTCTGGTTAATATTGTCAAATGCAACGTTTCAGAAAAAGCGTTTCATCCTTATACTATGAGGTAATGGCTAAGGCTGAATAGAATATTTTTCGCTTTTTGACGCTCTGACGGAGGGCATAATGGACGAGTTCAAACCTGATAATGAAATTAAGGGTGATAATTCACTCAAACCTGATACATCGGATAGACCTGAACGTCGAACCAACCGACCTCGTAGCAACCCATTAAAAAATGCACGCTTCTCTGTATCCCGTCAACAGATGATGATTGGTGTAGGTGTCCTAGTGCTTATTCTGTTAATTATTGCAATCAGCTCTGCATTAAAATCACCAGAAACAACTGAACCTACGTCACCAACTGGAACAGAAAGAAATATCGATCTGTCTCAACAACCGTCATCCGTTACATCTACAGAAAATGGTCAGCCATCAACACCTCAAGCTATTTCTGGGCAAGAAATCCAATCTGTGACACCCCCTTCACAAAATTTACCACCTATGATTGATTCACAAGGGCAACGTGTTGAGATCCCTGGTGATATTGTTGATTCTTTAAATCAACAACAAGCAGGTATAAACCAAGTGACTGGTCAACAGCAGCAATTAAATTCACAACAACTAAAACCAGTACAGCCTGCGACACAGCCACCAGCAACCAAGCCAGTGCAACCAGTACAAAAACCTGCTGAAGTAAAAACACCGCCAACAAAGCCGGTAACACCTCCAGCAACAACACAATCTAAACCAGCCACTAAACCGGTTGTTTCAGGCTCATTATCTGCTAGCAATTTAAGTTCTATTCCAGCTTCAAATTATACATTGCAATTAAGTGGTGCAAGTCGCCAAGATACCTTAGAAGCTTTCGCTAAAAAGAACCTCAATGGAAACTACGCTATCTATAAAACTCAGCGTAATGGTAACCCTTGGTATGTACTCATCTATGGTAACTATCGTAATATAAGCGAAGCTAAACAGGCTGTTTCTTCATTACCTGCACCGGTACAAGCGAAACAACCTTGGGTTAGACCGATGAAACATGTTCATCAGGATCTAAAAAAATAATTAAGACGAGGTTCACCGCTGATATGCTGTCTGAAACAGAGTACAATCGGCGACTCTGAAACGATTGAGAAATTTGGACGGCATGAAAAAAAAGCGCGCATTCCTAAAATGGGCTGGTGGTAAGTATCCTTTGGTAGATGACATTAAACGTCATCTGCCTGAGGGTAACTGTTTAATTGAACCTTTTATGGGTGCTGGTTCTGTTTTTTTAAATACAGAATACGATTCATATATTCTTGCCGACATAAATAGTGATCTAATTCATCTCTATAATACGGTAAAGCGACATCCTGAAAAATTTATGAAGGATGCCCGCTTGTTATTTACCCCTCAAATGAATATCGCAGAGGAATTTTATCAACTACGACAAGAGTTTAATCGCTCAACTGATCCTTATCAGCGTAGTGTTCTATTTCTCTATCTTAACCGTCATTGCTACAATGGGTTATGTCGTTATAATTCCAAAGGTGAATATAACGTCCCTTTTGGCCGTTACAAAAAACCTTATTTTCCTGAAACAGAGTTAATTTGGTTTTCTGAAAAAGCGCAAAAAGCTGAATTTGTTTGCCAAAGCTATTCATCAACCATGACAAATGCAGAAAAAGGCGCCGTCATTTATTGTGATCCGCCTTATGCGCCATTATCACCAACTGCAAATTTCACGTCATACCATACAAATAGCTTTAGTTTTCAAGAGCAGGAACATCTGGCTCAACTTGCCTCAATGCTGGCTTACGAGAGACAGATACCCGTGTTAATATCAAATCATGAGACTGCGTTAACAAAAGAGTGGTATGTAGACGCAAAAGAGCTACACAGTGTGAAAGTCAGAAGAACAATCAGTAGCAACACACTTGGTCGTAGCAAAGTGAACGAATTACTTGCCTTATATAAATAATCGTTAACACCTCCCGACAATGGGAGTGTTGTCAGGAGAATGCGATGAAAGATTTTCTGATTGCCCCTTCTATTTTATCTGCTGATTTTGCACGCCTTGGTGAAGATACTGAAAAAGTACTTGCTGCGGGTGCTGACGTTGTCCACTTTGATGTCATGGATAACCATTATGTTCCAAATCTGACGTTTGGCGCACCGATATGTAAAGCCTTACGTAACTATGGAATTACTGCACCTATTGATGTTCATTTAATGGTAAAGCCCGTTGATCGCATCATCCCTGATTTTGCAGAAGCAGGCGCAACTTATATTTCATTTCATGCAGAAGCCAGTGACCACGTTGACCGTACCATTCAATTAATCAAAGATTGTGGTTGTAAAGCAGGCTTAGTGCTTAATCCAGCAACCCCATTAAACTATCTCGACTATGTTATGGATAAATTAGATCTTATCCTGCTGATGTCTGTTAACCCAGGTTTTGGTGGCCAATCATTTATTCCTAACACTCTCGATAAATTACGCCAAGTTCGTAAGATGATTGATGATGGTGGTTATGACATTCGTTTAGAAATTGATGGCGGTGTCAAAGTCGATAATATTGCTGAAATTGCCCAAGCGGGTGCAGATATGTTTGTTGCTGGCTCTGCTATTTTCAATCAGCCTGACTATAAACATGTTATCGACAATATGCGCCGTGAATTAAAAAAGGTATCGTAATGACAGATAAAAAACTCAAAGGTATCCGTGCTATCGCCTTTGATCTCGATGGCACACTCACCGACAGCGCAGTAGGGCTTACAGAAGCAACAGATTACGCATTAAAAGCAAAAGGCTTTCCTCCTGCTGGAAAACATAACGTCACTATCTGGGTGGGTAATGGCGTTGATATGCTACTTACTCGTGCTTTGCATAATGCTGGCGTTGAGGATGTCACTGAAACCTTATTAAAAGAGATGCGTGATCTTTTTGATGAACATTATGCAACTTCCGTCAAAACAGGCAGTGATTTATTCCCACACGTTAAAGAAACGCTTGAAGTATTAGCTTCACATAATATTCCATTAGGTATCGTCACCAATAAACCGTCACCATTTATCGCTCCACTATTACAGCAACTGGAAATTGATAAATATTTTTCCTTAGTGCTAGGAGGAGACGATGTTAAAGAAAAAAAACCGCATCCAGCACCATTATATTTAACAATGGGTACATTTGGTGTTAAAAAGGAAGAACTCCTTTTTGTTGGGGATTCTCGCAACGATATTATTGCAGCACAAGAGGCACAATGCCCTTGCGTAGGTTTAACCTATGGCTATAACTACGGCGTATCTATCGCAGATAGCAAACCTGATTATACTCTTGATAATTTTGCTGATTTGCTTTCAATCCTCGACATCACGCCAATGACAACTGTGGAATAGAACTAACATGACGACTTCAGTAGAAAAAAAGGCAAAAAAACCAATTGTATTCAGTGGTGCACAGCCTTCTGGTGAGTTAACTATCGGAAACTATATGGGTGCATTACGTCAATGGGTACAAATGCAAGATGATTATGACTGCATTTACTGTATCGTTGACCAGCACGCCATTACAGTTCGTCAAGATCCAAAAGAATTAAGAAAAAGAACGCTAGATACGCTGGCACTCTATCTTGCTTGTGGTATTGATCCAGAAAAAAGCACCATTTTTGTTCAGTCACATGTTCCACAACATGCTCAATTAAGCTGGGCACTCAATTGTTACACCTATTTTGGTGAATTGAGCCGTATGACTCAATTTAAAGATAAATCAGCCCGTCATGCTGAAAATATTAACGCCGGATTATTTGATTATCCTGTATTAATGGCAGCAGATATTCTTATTTATCAAACAAATCAAGTTCCTGTTGGTATTGACCAAAAACAACATCTTGAATTAAGTCGTGATATTGCTCAGCGTTTTAACGCTATTTATGGCGATATCTTCACTGTACCAGATCCTTTTATTCCAAAAGGTGGTGCACGTGTTATGGCATTACAAGATCCAACTAAAAAAATGTCTAAGTCTGATGATAACCGTAATAACGTTATCGCATTGCTTGAAGATCCAAAAGCGGCAGCTAAAAAAATCAAACGTGCAATGACTGACTCAGAAGAGCCACCTCGTGTTATTTACGATCTTGAAAATAAAGCGGGTGTATCTAACTTATTGG
This sequence comes from Proteus genomosp. 4 str. ATCC 51469, assembly GCF_003144375.1. NCBI lineage: Bacteria > Pseudomonadati > Pseudomonadota > Gammaproteobacteria > Enterobacterales > Morganellaceae > Proteus > Proteus genomosp. 4. The sequence goes on along the minus strand of NZ_PENV01000022.1, from coordinate 415 downwards.
ATATTTTAGCGGGTGTAACAGGTAAAACTATTCCTGAATTAGAAGCTGAATTTGAAGGCCAAATGTACGGTCATCTAAAAGGCGCTGTCGCAGATGCGGTCTCTGAAATGCTAACCAACATTCAAGAACGATTTAACACATTCCGTAATGATGATGCTCTACTTAATAAAATAATGAAAGAAGGTGCAGATAAAGCTAAAGCTCGCGCTCAAGCAACCTTAGACAAGGTTTATGACGCAATCGGGTTTATTGCTCATCCGTGATTTTCTTTTAATACATAAAAAAACACCTCTCCTATGAACTGCACCCCAAAAGTTGGACACCAACTTTGGGGTGTTTTTCTATGGCTAAATATTCTCTTGATTTTAAACTAAATGTGATTAATTTTTATCTCGAAGGCAATGGTTTTCTATCA